>LGET01000069.1 GCA_001507935.1 Thermococcales archaeon 44_46 | reverse complement strand
TGGTGACTTAAAGGGTTGCAAGAAAGAAAAATTCAGTCTTAGTAGGTTAATAAGGGAACTGATAAAGGAAATGGGAAAAAATAATGATAAACAGCAGAAGCTTAGTGGAGTTGGGTATCTAAGTTTTATCCCGGAGGTGAATAAACATGATTGATGCTATTGGGATAGTTGCAAAGATCGCTTGGGCCCACAATAGATGGAAAGGTTTTGACGAAGAAGGATTTAACAAAAAAGAAAAATATGGATATAAATACGTCAATGAAACAGGCATCGCCCACGAATGGTGGAACTTTTATGAAAGATTCTCTAATGACTATTATTTTGGCCATGTAGAGCAGAAAGGAGAGTTCACCCATTTCGACCAAGGCCTGATAGTTTTTATCTCTAAGAACATAAACGACAATAAATTTTATTTTGTTGGCTTTTATGGAGAGGGTGAATATTCAAAGAACGGATTTAGCACGGGTAAAACTCTTGCAGAGATAATTCCAGAACATGCCAAAGAGAAACTGAAGAAAGCAATAGCTGAAGGCAAAATAAGTCCAAAATTTGCTGAGTATTTACAAAAGGCAGTGTTTGAAGCACCTGAAGAAATTAAAAGTAAGTTCCGGGCAAAAAAGGCTTACAGTACAGTTTTTATGGAAGATTGTTATGTTCCAGTTACTGCTTCCGACTTCGGGATATCGAAGTTTGGTCAAAACAATGTAATGTACATAGGAGAGAATGAAAAAATTAAACCCACCAAAATACGCGATCTCCTTATAAAAGCAAAGAAAAGACACAAGCAGATATTAGAAGACCCTAATGTTCCTGATGACAAAAAAGAAGAGGCTGAGAAGATTGTTGAAAAAATCGAGTGGGTCTTGAAGAGTTATTTCCCTTCTAATTACAATGAAGGTGATAATATGGAGGAACTTGTTAAGTACCTAATGTTCCAGGGTTACTACTACAATCCTCATCTTGTCTCTCAGTTCTATACTGCCCTAAAGACAAAGGGTTTTGTAATCCTCTCTGGCTTAACGGGGACCGGTAAAACGAAGATAGCTCAGGAGTTAGCCGAATTAACGAGTTCAATATGGGCTAGTGAGTTACCCAACGTTTTCTCCAAGTGGGAAGAGACGGATGATGAGTTTGAAAATGCCCTCAGAGAAATTCAGAGAGCCATAAAGGAGAATGGATTCGCGACATTAGTATGGGGGCCTGAGGGAGAAGTCCGCAACGTTGAGCCGCCGTTTGTCTTTTGGATAGGGCACCAAAATAAGCTCAAAGCTGCAGCATTGGTAACAGAGAAATACTCGGCCGAAGAAGCCCTCAGAGAGGCGCGTGAGCTCTCCCGGGGATTCGAGTGGAATCTTGGGAAATACAACGAAACATTTGAGAGTGCTACTAAGGATCACCAATCAAAATATGGAAGTGCCGTGGTTTTCAAAGTGGCTGAGATAATCCTACTAAAAGAACCTATTGATGCCTCGGAAGTGTTCCTGAGAGTGGGATTCAAGAAGGTGGCCCCCTTCAAAAATGTGAAATTTAGGGATCCAATGAGCAAAAACTTCCTCTTTCTCTCCGTCCGCCCGGACTGGCGCGATTCCAAGGCACTCTTGGGGTATTATAACTCGCTAACCGGAGAGTACCAAAGAACCGAGCTCCTCGATTTCCTCCTAAGGGCTCTGAATGACTACCAGAGAAACGGTGCTAATGCGAAGCCTTATTTTATCCTCCTCGACGAGATGAATCTTGCCCACGTTGAGTACTACTTCGCAGACTTCCTCAGCGTCCTTGAGAGTGGAAGAGATAAGAATGGCTTCACAAGGGAGAGCATAAAGCTTCACGATATTTATGACATTGCAGAGAAGCAGGGGATTCCAAAGGAGCTTAAACTCCCGCCGAATCTCTACATAATCGGCACCGTTAACATGGATGAAACAACTTATACCTTCAGCCCGAAAGTCCTCGACAGAGCCTTCGTGGTGGAATTCCACGACGTTGACCTTGAGAACTATCCGCCCGCTAATGGAAACCTCTCGGAGGACTTTGAAAGCCTGAGAGAGACATTGCTGAATGATCTTAGAGGCTCCAACGGAAAGTTCCTAGCCCACTCGAAGGGAGAGATAAACAAGGCTGTTGAAGAGCTTAAGGCAAAAGATTACTGGCAAATTCTCCAAGACCTCAACAGAGCCCTTGAACCCTACGACTTGCACTTTGGCTATAGAGTAATTGATGAGATTGCATTGTTCTTCAAAAATGCAAAGGAGAGCGAAGATAATGGGATAGTAAAGTTTGAAAGTGAGGACGAAATATTTGATCTGGCGTTGCTCATGAAGGTTCTTCCCAAGTTCCATGGCAACAGAAAGAAGCTTGAAAAGCCGTTGAAAGAAGTTCTACGAGAATGCATTGGGTCTAGCAATGAATTTGAAATTAAATTCAAGGAAAACAATACAGAGAAAACAATAAAGTTGCCTTCTCAACTGGAAAAATTAAACAGTTTCGCAATTGTTGAAATTCTTAGAAACTGGGAAAGCTATAACAAAAACTTCCGATTCAAACACACTGCCAAAAAAGTCTTCCGCATGCTCCGCCAGCTCTACGAGATAGGCTTCGCAAGTTTTAGTTAATTCTTCTCTCTTTATCTCTTTGCCTTAATTGTGCTCACCACTCCATTGCTTACCTTTTATCCCATAGCAAATTTATTAATCCCTTTCTCCAACACCTTAGGGGTGGTAGCGATGATAAGGCTGATCTCTTTTGACGTCTGGAACACCCTTCTGGACATAAACGTCATGATTGAAAGCCTTGTAAAAGCTCTATCAGAACTTTTGGGAGTTCCTGAGGATAATATCATGGAAATAGTCCTAAAAACGCGGGAGGAGATAAAAAAGATTAGAAAATCTCAAAGCGGCAGTCCTGAAAAAGCTCTGGAGGAAAGCCAAGAACTTCTCGCAAAGGTATTGGATGTTGATGTTGAAATAGTGAAGAGGGCTGCGGCAAAAGCAACTCTGACCGTTGATGAAAGCATAGTGCTCCCGGGCGTTAAAGAGGCCCTTAAAGAGCTCCACGGAAAGTACATTATAACAACAACGGGCAACGTAATGTTCTGGCCCTCAGCATATACGAGGCTTATCCTAGAAAAGTTTGGATTAGCCAATTACATAACCAAGCAGTTCTACTCCGACGAGATTAACGCCTACAAGCCCATGAAAGAAGCCTTCTTAGCTCCATTGAAATATTTCAACGTCTCTCCAAGCGAGGCAATACACATCGGTGACACCAAAGCAGAGGACTTCGAAGGAGCATTAAAGGCTGGAATGTATGCATGCTGGATAAATCCAGAAGCAGAAAAAGTCGAGAGGATTCACGAGAGGGGCTTTGTAGTTAGAGAAACGAAGGATTTGCTGAAAGTGCTCTCTCAACTTTGATCTTTTAATATTGTTGCCAATTCCCCGGTATTTTTCAGCAATTTAAACTAAAAAGCACAAAGAGAAAAAGAATAGAAATTTCAAACCTTTATGCCGCCCATTATAAGAGCCATGGCTGCCTTTTGAGCATGTAACCTGTTCTCTGCTTGATCCCAGACCACGCTGTTTGGTGAGTCTATGACGTCGTCGGTAACTTCCTCTCCCCTGTGTGCCGGGAGGCAGTGCATGAAGATGTAGTCCTTCTTTGCGTGCTTTACGAGCTCTTTGTTAACTTGGAATGGCATGAATATCTTTCTCCTTTGCTCCGCCTCTGCTTCCTGTCCCATTGAGGCCCAGACATCGGTGTAGATTACATCGGCACCTTTAACAGCTTTAATCGGGTCGTGGAGGAGCTCAAAGCTTCCACCGCTTTCGGCGGCATTTTCCTCAGCCCATTTGATAACTTTTGGATCTGGCTCGTAGCCCTCTGGGGTGGCAACCACCACATTAGCCCCAAGCTTGGTTCCGGCTATCATTAGGGAGTGAGCGACGTTGTTTCCATCGCCAACGTAGACAACTTTGAGACCTTCAATTCTTCCCTTCTTTTCTTTTATGGTCATGTAGTCAGCCAAAGCCTGGCATGGGTGTGCAAAGTCGCTGAGACCGTTTATGACTGGAACACTAGCGTATTTTGCAAGGTCAACAACGTCCTGGTGGTCAAAAACTCTCGCCATTATTCCGTCCACATATCTGCTTAGAACTCTCGCGGTGTCTGCTATCGTTTCTCCCCTTCTCAACTGCAAATCTTGGGCATTTAGATATAACCCATATCCACCAAGTTGGTAGATTCCAACCTCAAAGCTTATTCTTGTTCTTGTGGAAGGCTTCTGGAAGATCATGGCGAGGGTTTTACCCTCAAGAACGCGATGTGGCTTTCCAATCTTGTTCCAGATTTTCATCATTTCAGCTGTTTTGAGAATTGTCTCAATTTCTTCTCTTGTAAAGTCTTGAAGGCAGAGGATATCCCTTCCGGCTAAGCTCACTACCATGTGCATCACCGTCTAAAGTTGGCATTTCCGTTAATAACTATTTCGTCGTTAAAAAATATCCGGCGGCGAAAATTTTCAAAAAATTTCTGAAAACTAGTGGATAAACGTAAACTCAAACAGGGGTATGCTTTGCTAAAGTTTTCAACAAGGCTAATAAGGAGAGTCCCCTTTCTATTCCGGGTGTGTGTGATGGACGGTTTGAAAGTCAAGCTAGTGAACTATACCCCAAAACCCTTAGAAACAGTAACCTGGGCTGCGTTGATAAGCTACTGGGAAGAGTGGGAAAGTGAAGCTTTTGAAAGAGTAACGAGGACAGACGTGGAGAATCATTTGCCGAGAGTTCTGGGCTACGGGCATGAGTCGATTTTGGAGCATGCTGTTTTTACCTTTGCGATTGAAGGGATAAGCAGAGTTGCCTCGCATCAGCTAATCCGCCACAGGATAGCCAGCTACACACAGCAGAGCCAACGCTATATCAAGCTTAACCCTGAGGATGTTGAAGAGACGTTTGTTATCCCGGAGGGAGTTAAAGAAAATCCAGAGCTGTATGAAAAATGGAAAAAGCTTATGCGAGAAGCGATAGAACTTTACGAGGAGACTTACGCCAGGGGTATACATCAGGAGGATGCACGCTTCATTCTGCCTCAGGCAGTGAGAACTAAAATCGTAGTCACTATGAACCTTAGAGAGCTCAAGCATTTTCTGGGTCTTAGAGCGTGTGAAAGAGCACAGTGGGAAATAAGAGAGGTTGCGTGGAAAATGCTCGAAGAAATAGCTAAAAGGGATGACCTGAGGCCAATAATAAAATGGGCAAAGCTTGGGCCGAGGTGTATTTCCTTAGGTTACTGTCCGGAAAGGGAGCTAATGCCCTCCGGCTGCTGGAAGAGAACAAGGGAGAAGTGGAGGAAACTGGCAGAGTGAAGAGCGTTAGGATCCTCAATTTTGTGCCATTTTAATAAGATGCATCCGGGGGAAACCGCATGGGTGCTGAAAAGAAGAGCATAATGGAGATCGTCCGCGAGGAAATAATGAGGAGGCCCGTTATCCAGGAGTGCATCCGTCTGGGGATCGTCAACTACAGCGCCCTTGCGAGGCTCCTCATCGGGGAACTCGGCCTGGCCTTTTCGGTTCCTGCGGTTAAGATGGCGCTGATACGGCTCGGCGAGGAGCTCAAGGGCGAAAAGTCTGTCTTGGAGAGCCGGGTTAGGAAGGTCATCGGGGGTAGCATCATAGAGCTCCAGTCTGACGTGAGCGTGGTAACCCTCCCAAAGGAGGGGGTCTCCGGGATAATGGAGAAAATCTCGGCCATAATGGGGGAATCAAGGTTCTTCCAGCTGACCCAGGGAAGGGAAACGTTTACGGTAGTCATTTCAAGTGAGGACGAGGAAAAGGTGCTCAGCCTCGCAAGGGATGTCATCGAGATACTGAGGGAGCAGACCGCCCTCACCATAGTGAGTCCGGAGGGCATAATCAGCACCCCTGGCGTTGTCGCCTTCATGGCCTCGGCGCTCTCCCTGAACGGCATAAACATAACACAAGTAATCTCGTGCTACAAGGACACGATTTTTGTGATCGACCGCAGAGACGCCCCCCGTGCCTACCAGCTCCTCGAAGAGCTGATAAGGAGGATGCGATGATCTGTTCTATTTAGAACAAATTTCTGATATTTTGCTATTTTTGTTACAAAAAGAATAAAAACGTTTTCCTATTCTTTTCGACTGCGGAATTCAAATTCGAAGTAAGGAGGAGTGAACATGTCAGACTTTGGTGTGCTATCATTGCTGCCGCCTCTTGTGGCCATTGGACTAGCAATATTGACGAAAAGAGTGCTCTTTGCTTTGTTCTTTGGAGTCTGGGTTGGAGGACTGTTAGTTGCAGGCGGAGACCCAGTAGGAGCAACGACGCAGACATTGAAGTGGATAGTGTTCAACATAGCCTCCGCATGGGAAGAGAACGGCCAGATAGTGACCGACCTATGGAACACGAGAATACTGCTCTTTGATGCGTTGATCGGTGCGGGTGTTGCACTAATCTACAAATCCGGCGGAATGAACGCCATCGCGAAAGCCGTTACAAGGAAGATTAGAACCAGCAGAGCTGCTTCATTAATGGCCGCAATTTTCGGAACCATAATCTTCTTTGACGACTATACCAACACCATCATCGTTGGAAATACAATGAGGCCGATAACAGATAGGGCGAGAGTCTCAAGAGAGTTCTTAGCCTATGCTGATGATTCCACGGCTGCACCAGTGGCGGTTTTGGCTGTTGTTTCTACATGGATAGGCTATGAGCTCGGACTTCTAAAGGATGCAATCGCAAGTGTCGGAGAAAGCATAAGTGCGTACTCTGCTTGGTTTGCAAGCTGGCCCTACAGGTTTTACCCAATCTTAGCTATAATTCTTGTTTATCTGGTAGCAATTACCCACAGGCACTACGGTCCGATGCTCAAAGCAGAATACAGGGCAAGAAAAGAGGGTAAAGTCCTTCGTGATGGGGCACAGCCAATGATGACTACTGAAATTGACGTGGGAATGCCCATTGAAGGCAAGGAAAGCGTGTGGACATTCATACTTCCGGTGCTAACACTGGTAGCATTGACATTCATCGGTTTATGGGTTACCGGTGGGGGAAGTGCCACCTATGCCGAAGGAGGCTTCCAGGCAGTTCTGTCTAACGCAGACTCAACATGGGCACTTGTTTGGGGTTCCTTTGGAATGGTCGTCGTGGCGATGGCACTCGTGATTGGAATGAAAATAATGAGCCTTAAGGAAGTCGAGGAGACTGTAGTTGCGGGTATGAAGCAGATGCACTTTGCAATGATGATACTTATTTTAGCATGGAGCATTAAGAGCGCGTGCGATGCCGTTGGAACAGCAGACTATGTAGTAAGCGTTGCATCAAAAGTCCTTTCTCCGGGATTGGTTCCACTGGTGGTCTTCCTGGTGGCAGCGTTCATCTCATTCACAACAGGAACATCCTGGGGAACCTTTGCCATAATGATGCCGATTGCCGTCCCGCTGGCCTATGAGTTGAGTGGAAGCTTTGGTCCTGTGGTCTATGCGAGCATCGCCTCTGTCTTTGCCGGAGGTGTTTTCGGTGACCACTGCTCGCCGATAAGCGACACCACGATCATGAGCTCAATGTTCTCTGGCTGTGACCACATAGACCACGTGAGCACCCAGATTCCATACGCGCTCACAGCGGCGGCCGTCGGTGCTTTAATGCTCGTGCTGTTTGCCACTGGCCTGACTAATGGATGGATACTTTTGATAATAGCAGTGCCCCTCCTGATAGTGGCCCATCACGTCCTAAGCGAGTGGTATGGGGCAAAAGTTGGAATCCCACACGGCAAAGTGCCGA
>LGET01000068.1 GCA_001507935.1 Thermococcales archaeon 44_46 | reverse complement strand
GCCAGTATGAAGTTCTTTGCAACCTTGAGTGTGGTAATAGGCCTTGAAATTGCTAAAAGGATCACAAGGTTTGACTTCAAGAACTACAAGAGGGAGAGAGACCTTGTAATATTTGTGCTCGTGGCGTATCTGATAGGAATTGCGATAAGGATCCCCGCAATGGTTGCAATGAACTACTACTATGCCCTACCGCTGTGGCTGGGCATTCCAAGAGAACAAGTAATTCCAACTATTGAAGAGTGGTTCCATATTCCATTCTGGCTAGTGATAGGCATTCCAAATGCCATTCAAAGTGCTGTGGATGTTGTGATCGGTGTTCTCGTCGCTCTGCCGGTTATTAGGTCGCTACCGCACATCCTTGAGTGATCTCTTCCATTTTTCTGCATATTCTTTAAAGATCTCATTTTCCGTTTTTTCATAGAGCCATTCCAAGAGCTGGATATGGAGTTCGTGGTATTTTCTCATTGCTTTTCCATGAATGTTCGAGTATAAACTCCATCCTTCCTTATCAAAGTACGGAAGAGCCTTTGCAACAGAGACTGTCCCGTTGTCGAATAGCTCCTTTGCATAAGGGTCTTTTGTGACTTCCCAGTAGTAGTAGAGGCCTTGCAAAGCTATTATGTGGCCATTTAAAACCAGTTCATTTGAATTGTATCCATACTCTAGAATCCAAGGTCCATATGGAGAATTCACTACAAATCCTCCTTCTTTGTAGGGGATCTTAAAGGAGTTTAGTAGTAGTTTTGCTGTTTTTAGGTATGTTTTGTTTTTTGTTGTTTGGTAGGCTTTTGCATATAATCCTGCTCCCAAGCCTTGGGCATAACCAGAAACCCAGGGAACGGAAGAATTCTCAAAATGAAAATAATTCAAAAACAAAGCATACTCAATTTTGTCTTTCTTTCTGAGAACCATAACCCCTTCCAGCTCATCCAAGATTTTTAGGGCTCCTTCTATGTTCCCATTCTTAAAGTACAGATCAGCCCAGTGAAGGGCACTTACCGGATACAGAACAAGCCCCCTGAAATTGTAATGCACAAAGGGGAGGGAGGTGTTAAGTCCCCCTTCAGCAAAGAAAACATTTCCATAGGGGCTTTTGTTTCCAAAGGTTATTGGGTAAAAGCTTCTTAGTGGAGATATGTATCTGGAATAATACTCATTGTTGGCCTTTAGGGTCAAGTGTAGCATCTTAACCTCCCCTATGCTCAGGTTTCCTTCCCTTTTCAAGACCTCTGCAAAGGTTCTTGTTGAGTAACCTGCTTCTATACTCGAAAACAAGAAAAAGACATTTGTGGTGCTCAAGAATTTGAGGAAGTTATCTAAAACAACCTTTTGGTTCTCGTTTAAGGTATTCTCCAATGAACTGGCTTTTTCTATTATGGTCCTCTTTGAAAATTCAAAGCTTCCAAGATATGAACCCGTTAAAAGGAGGAAGAGCAGTAGCAGAGAGTAGAATTTCTTTACCGGACTCATCCGAGATCCTCCGGTTTTAATCCTCTGTAAATTAGGTAATTGTTCCATTTTCTGGCATAATTCAGAAAGTACTCATCGCCGGTAACATCGTATAGCCATTTTAAGAGTCTTATATGGAGTCTGTGGTAGAACTCGCTTGCGTCCCCGTGAATGTTTGAGTATAAACTCCACGAGTTGGTGTCAAAGATTGGGAGTGCCCTCTTTGTGCTCTCTACTCCAGCTTTGAATAGTCTCCATGCTTTTTCATCTTTCGTGATTTCCCAGTAGTAGTAGAGGCCTTGCAAAGCTATTATGTGGCCGTTTAAGACCAGCTCATTTGAATTGTAGTTGTATTCGAGATACCATGGCCCGTATTTTGTATCTGCAACAAATCCGTTCATTTCTAAAGGCAGGTCAAATGAATTTAATAGCAGGTTTGCTGTTTTTAGGTATGTTTTGTTTTTTGTTGTTTGGTATGCTTTAGCGTATAATCCTGCTCCCAAGCCTTGGGCATAACCAGAAACCCAGGGAACAGAAGAATTCTCAAAATGAAAATAATTCAAAAACAAAGCGTAATCTTCGCCGTTGTAATTTCCGTAATAGAGGAGCCCCTGAAGCTCGTCCAGGAGTCTTAGAGCTTTTTCATTATCTCCCCTTTGGAAGTACAGGTCAACCCAGTGAAGGGCACTCACCGCATAGAGATTTATCCCCCTTCCCCGATAATATATGAAGGGCAAGGAGGTGTTTAGCTCTCCCTTTATCCTTATAGGAGAGTAATAGGGAGTGCTATCCGAGAATATCACAGTAAAAAAGTCCTTTTGTGGTGAAGTAAAGCGGGAGTAGTACTCGTTATTGGCTTTCAGAGTTAGGTTGAAGACCTTTAGGTCAACAGGTGTGAGGGCTTTCCACTTTGCAAGCTCTCCAAAAGCCCGTAATACATAGGAGGAATCCCTATAGGATATAAGATACGTGATGTTACCTGTTTCGAAATACTTTTGCAGGAAAAAACTGCTCAATTTTTTGTTTCTCTCGATTTCTTTCAGAATACCTTGTGGAATTTCTCCATAGAGATCTCTTATCTCTCCAAGCAGGGCTTCTTCTGGAGATAGAAAAACATCTTTTGGAATGCTCTCACCGATAACTCCTGATTTATCTCTATCTGCTCTTATCCTAATGCTCTCATCTTGATAGTAGAGCTCCAGGGTAACAAGTACTTCTTCTCCATAGGGGAGCTTAAGTGTAATCAGGTTTTTAGCATGCCCTTTTTTTCCATACCAGTTTTTTACTCTTGCTTCCGCAATGAATGCAACGTTGACTTCTCCGTTCTCTCCTCTTGCATATCCAACAAAAACGGGCTTATTGAATTCACTTATCGTTTTATCTCCCACTTTTATTTCTACTTCTGAAAAGTCAAAAACTGCGCTTTTTTCTTCTATCTGCACGTATACTTTGACATTAGAGTTTACGGGGGATGAGTAGAGCCCATCTTCAACGGTAATGCATCCGAGAGAAAAAATTATCAGGAAAATGGGTATTATTTTAATTAGTTTCATATTTCCTCACAGTGGTTAAAAAGAGGGTTAGAGATATAAGCTTTTCTGGAAAAAGTTTATAACCTGGTTTTAAAAAGGAACAACTGGTGAAGAGCATGAAAACCCCTTGTGAATTCTGGGCTGAGGAGGTTATGCCCAACCTCAGGGCAAATGTTGCTCGGATTTTATACTCCAAAGGCTTAACTCAGGCGAAAATAGCGGAACACCTGGGAATTACCCAAGCGATGGTTAGCAAATACCTAACTGGCAAGTATAGAAGGCTGAATGGTGAACTTGGTAAGGAAGTTGAAAAGGTCGCTCAAGAGGTTGCGGGGCTTATTCTGTATGGGGCAAAAAAAGAAGATTTGGTGAGGTTTTTGAACAGAAAGTTCTTTGAAATGTTCAGGAGCGGAATTCTTTGCAGGGGCTATTTGGATTACATTGGTAGCAGTGATGAGTCTCTATGCCGAGAAATATTCACTGAAGAGCCTTCAAGAACTCAGATTTTAGAAGAACTTTCCTTGGCCTTAAGTGAGTTGCTTCGTGATGAGAAGTTTTTGGGGCTAATTCCTGAAGTCAGAAGCAACTTTGCCTATTCCCTTCCAAAACCAAAAGAAAAGAACGATGTTGCTGCCATTCCGGGGAGGATAACAGTAGTGAAGGGAAAAGCCTACGCTTTGCCTCCAGAATTTGGGGTGAGCGAACACATGGCAGAGGTATTGATTGGGCTTTCTGAAATTTTTCCCGAAGTTAGAAGTGTTTTGAACATAAGGTACGACGAGAAAATATCGGGTGCCCTTAAAAAGGCAGGTTTTAAAGTTGGAACTGTAGAAAAAAGCGAGAGAAGCGAGGAAGAAACCGTTAAACTAATCACCGAAGAGTTTAAGAAAAAAGGGATTCTTGATGCTGTGATAGATAAGGGTGGATTCGGAATAGAACCGTGTGTGTATATCTTTGGCAAAAGCCCAATAGAGGTCGTTGAAAAAGTTAAAAAACTGGAGCGTTTCCTATGAGGCCTTTGAAATATCTCTACCTCATCTTTCTAATTTATGCCAATCTCTCTCCTAAGGTGCCCTCGACTGGAATAGCGGGAGGGGACAAAATAGCGCATTTCTTGGAGTTCTTATTTCTCGGTCTAATTAGTGGGAATAAGTTTTACATGGTTTTTCCGGTTATTCTTGAATTTCTGCAGGTCTTTATCCCGGGAAGGAGCTTTTCCTTTATGGACATGGCCGCAAACCTAATAGGGTTTGGTGCCGGTTATTTGCTCTGGAGGTGGTGGAATGAAGGTAGTGGCCGAAGAGCTTAGGTTTTCCACTAAAGGGGAAATAGATTTGGTGGATATAACCCCTGAAGTAGAGGAGATAGTAGAACGGAGCGAAATAAAAAACGGTCAAGTTCTTGTGTTTGTTCCCGGGGCAACTGGAGCCGTTGTAACAATAGAACACGAGAGCGGTCTCCTTGAGGACTTTAAAAGAATTATAAAGGAGCTTGTGCCCAGAGGTGCTGGTTACAGGCACGATTTGATAGACAACAACGCCCACTCCCACCTAAGGGCTACTATCTTGGGACCCTCACTTGTACTCCCAGTGGTTGAAGGAAAAGTTGTCAGGGGAATATGGCAGCAGATATTTTTTGTGGAGCTCGATGTAAGGCCAAGAAGAAGGAGAGTGATTGTTCAGGTGATGGGAGAGCTTTAAAGGCTTGCCTTTCTGAGCTTCTACTTCTATCCTCTAACTCCCTCATTTTATCGGTTTAGTTGTGTAAGCGTAGAGGTCAACTTTGGAGGCTTCTCTGGCGTGAAGTCTTTTGGAGGGGAAAGGAAAACTACCTAGCTACCCACTCAGTAGATTTTTAAGCGCTTCTCTGTTCCTCTCAACACCTTTCAGGGAAACTCTCCCTCTCCCAAGCGTGGGCATCCCGGCAAGAACTCTAACGAGGGCATCGTGAAGGTCCTCCCGCTCTCCCTTCAGGGCCTCAAAGAGGTAGGCCTCGGCGAGCAGGTAGCGTGAAGCCCTCGCGTGCGCGTACTCGAAGAGGAAGCCCTCAGCGCTCCCGTACCTTTCCCCGAGCTTTTTGACCCTGAATGGGAGGAGCAGAGTACCAACTAACTTCTCGGCCTCTTCTCCGCTTAGATAGGACTTCAGGTAATCCTTCAGCTCTCCAGCCTTTTTCTCCGCCTCCTCCTCGGAGAGGTTGCCCTCCGTGAGCAGAACTGCAAAGTCCTCCACCCTCTTTCTTGGAGATTCCCTCCTGAAGAGGCCGAGCCTCTTACCTTCGGGGAGCTTCTCCACGAACGGGAGCGCTTGAGCCTCGATCTTGTCAAGATAGGATGGATCCTTCATGAGGGCCAGAACCCTTGAAAGCTCCCTGAACTCTCCCTCAAGCTCCTCCGGAACCTCCACCGGGAACGGGAGGAGCTCCGGCGTCTTCCTCAGGATTTCCGATAAAAGTTCCTCTATCTCCTCGCCCCTCTCCGGCAGATCCCTGATGGAGGTTGACTCAAGCGCTGAAAAGGCCATCCTGCCAGCGGTGGCCACGTTGAGGGCCTTCCTCAGGTCTTCCTCACTCGGGTTAGATCTGAGCCTTTCGGAGTTTAATGTCATTTTTTGCAACTACATTTATTCTCTCAACACCGTAGTGATCCGAGAGCATGAGTTGTAACGGAAGATGTATATTTTTTCGCCCGTAAGTAAACCTCCATTGCAGCAGCAATCCTGAGATGTATTCTGTCCGGATCCTCTGGGAGGATTTTCTCCTTTGTCTCGTGTGCAATCCACGCAGCACTCATTTGGGTCACCTGCTACTTATTGGCTTGACCGATATATTTTTTCCCTTTCAGGAATGCTTATCACGCAAGTATTGCAGGGGGCTATATTTACTCTAAGATTGTTTTCGGGGAGCTCTAAATACTTGTGTGTTGCATATGTTATAGCAGATAATGTCCTCGTCTTCTTTGAGCACTTTTAGCGCGTATTTTGAAAGTTCTGATGTAAAAATATGAAGGTCGTTGATGTTGTCCTCGTCGCCGGCTGCAGCGACGTCCTCGAAGGGTAACACTATTTCTTCAATATCTTTACCCTTGCCGTCTCGAAGTGCGGCTTCAGTTCTTCGTGCATCTTCTCTATTGCTTCCTTCTTGACAAGGAACTTGTCCTCCACGCCCCACACCCTCCTGTTCTCCATCAGGTGCTCCGGATTGCCAAGGGTCCTCTCCACCGCCTCGTGCGTCCTGTCCAGCAGGTCGCGCTCCACTGCCAGTATCGTCCTCACGTCCTGAGCGTCCAACTCTCCCTTCTTGACCCTCTCCGCCAGTGCTTTTATATCCTCCAGCATCTCTGCAGCGTGCTCCTTAACAAGCGGAAGCAGCTTCTTGTCTAAGTGCTCCTCCTTCACAGATACGATGTTCCCTCTCATCCACTCCTTCTCCACCAGTTCCGATGCCTTCTCTGCCACGTGCTTTTTTGCCAGTATCTTTTCCTTCAGTGCCCTAAGTTCGCTTGCCGGGACACCCCCTGCCATCTTGGCGAAGGACGATTCCTTCAATGCACGTATCTGGTTCTCTAACCATATGGCCGTCGCCAGCCTCGGTGCAATGACCTTCACCTCCCCCTTTTCCTTCAGCTCCTGCTCTACCTGCTTCTGGACTTCGCGGAATTTCGCTGGTTGTACCTCTCCGGGCTTTTTACCCGCCATGATGTATAGGACTTTTTCCAGCTCAGGGATTTTTCCGTTTCTTATGAGTTCTGATATATCCTCTTGCTTCATGCTCGCTTCCGTTACAGCATCCACGGCATTTATTATGTCATCTATGTGCTGCTCTATTTTTTCTCTGGGAATTCCTGTGTACTTTGAGTATGTGTCGAGCACTACGTCCAGGAATTTTCTGTCCTTTTTTAGTTGGTCCCAGGGCGGGTGGATAACTGCAGGATATGTGCTTTTATTCTTCAGTTCGTGGTATGGGACTATTTCGTCGAACTCCGTCACGTAGCCCATATCCCGTAGGATGTTCCATGTCTTTTCGAGGGCAGCCATTAGCTTACCCGCGAGAGTTCTTGGTGAGTCCCTCGTTTTTGATCCAATAACTGCACCCAACAGGGAGAAGAAGTTGTGTGTTGCAGTATAGTCGTATTCCGTGGGTGAAATTACCAAAATATACTTGCTCTCTCCCTCGTATCTTGGGGGTGGAAATGTGTGGGTTATTCCTTCTTCTATATGCTTCTTTGGCACTCTTTCTGATATCTGTTCGAGTCTTTCAATCAGTGCTTGTCGGTTATGCCAGTCCCTAATCCGTTTTTTGCTATCATGCACTACCGGCACATTCTTCTTTATCCTCTTTTTGAAAATCGTTCCAAACTCTCTTTCTATTTCTACAGTCCTGCCAGATGGAAAGTAATACATATTCCTACCTCCGTGAGTTCGGCAACAGGTGTGTTTTCAGCAATGCAGGCATCAATTCTCGCGTGCCTACTTGTAATGTATGTTGAACTGACTTTTATAGTAACTGGGCCTCCTGTGTACCTGGGGCATACGTCTACTGTTAGCTGGTCGTAGCTCGCTGATGTGTGGAATGTCCCGTATGCTGCGACTGTTCCCGCAAGTCCACCCACTGCGCTACAGAAAAGCCCCTTTGCGATATTTATTTTCTTCCTGTAGTATTCTCCGTACTTTTCAACGAGGGTATCTGGCTTGTCAGCAAATTCTTTTATTTGGTTTAAATAATAACGTAGTTTTGCTTTATCTACTTTGATTTTAGCTTTTTTAACTTTATCTAATACTTCATCTAACTTGCTACTTTCTTCGAGTGTTTTGATGAAATTCTCAACGTCATCTCCTTTAAGATTTTTGATTGTTTGTGTACTTTACCCTAGTTCCCATTAGATCGTTAGAGTTATAAGCACTTAAGTCTTTTGATTGATTGGTGGTTGTATTGAGTTTTCAGAGGGAAATC
>LGET01000067.1 GCA_001507935.1 Thermococcales archaeon 44_46 | reverse complement strand
AAAAACAACAAACTATTTCTTAGTCGATTCTTAGTTGAAACCCATATCTGGACTTCACCAAAAACCAAGCATTATACCATGACTCAAGAGAAACCCCCAACCGAAATAAAAAGAAGGCATTAAAAGACATTAAAGTCTCAAAATGTCTTCCACAAGACTTATTTTTGAAACCGGGGTGGGGATAGTATTTGTAACGGCAAGCTCATCAACTGCTTTGCTAACTCTCTCAATAGCCCCTTCAGCAAAGACCCCATGGGTTGCAACAACAAATATTTTTCCAGCGCCCATCTCCCGTAGTATGTTAGCGGCCTTTACCATAGTGCCTCCAGTACTTATGATGTCATCCACTATGAGCACGTTTTTCCCACTCACATCAACTTCCACCGGGGTCATCTGAACTTCAGTTGGAGAGATGCGCTTCTTCTCGAAGTAGCTGAACTCTAAATTGAGAAGCTCCGCAACAGCTTTTGCCCTCGCTAATGCACCTTTATCGGGAGCTAAAACTAACCCTTCACCAAGCTTTTCCCTGAAGTACTCGGCTATGGCTCTGGCAGGGCTTAAGTTAACTGCCCTCCCCGGGAAGTATTCCAGAGTTTTTGGATTGTGAAGGTCAAAGACGTAAAGCTCATCGTAATAGAGACCCAGAGCCTTCATAACTGCTCTAACGCTTATCGGTTCTCCTTCTTTGGTAACTCTGTCCTGCCTTGAATAAGCCAGATATGGTACCACTGCCTTAAGATGCTCAAACCCCCTCTCTCTAAGCGCATCCCCTAGGAGGAGAAGCTCAATAAGGTGCTCATCCTGAGGATTAAAAGTAGACTGAACAACAACAGCTTCTTTTCCATCTCCAAGGACTCTGACGTACTTTTCTCCGTCGGGGAACTTCTTTATCTCAACGTCTAAAACTTCCTTGTTGTATTCGCCTGCCTTCATCTTAACTTCTTCAGCCATGTGATAAGCTCCACTTCCCAGCACTATTTTCATCACAATCACCCCAGAGAAAATAGGTTTAGCGTTTAATACCTTTTTCATACCAGCAAAACTGCAATAACTCCGGCAAGAAAAATGCCATCGAAGGTGCCAGCACCGCCTATGCTGACCATTGGAGCTCCAAGATCTTTAAACTTGTCCCAATTTAACAGATCGGCCCCTATTAAAACGCCAAGTGTGCCGCTGGTATATGCTACCAAAGGCCTGTTCGGGGCACCTATGGTAATTGCAAGGAGGGCAGCAACCAATGGAGGAACAAAAGTTGGGATTGCTATCCCCAGCCCTTTCACAGGTCTTGAAAAGGCTTTGCTAATTATCGCTGAGATAAGAACAGCAACTACCACCCTAATCAAAAGGTCACTTTGTCCGAGAATTATGAGCCTCAATACCTCATAGAGAACCACACTTAGGGGAACAAGAGCACCCCCAACATTAACACTGACTACTGTTTTTTGCTCACCCCAGTCAATGTAAGGAACGGGGTACGTGATGCCAAAAAACGACACTTTGGCAACCCTTACAATCGGTCCGTAACTTCTGATCTCCTTAACCGGAATGTTGATGAAGCTTCCTATTAATGACGCCCAAAACAGAGTAAAAGCAACTGGAAGAGGAAGCCCCAGCTTCTGAAATGCCAGCGTTATGGTACTCGCAAAGAGTATGAAAATGATTGGCAACAAGAGAATCAGAAGAATCAAGAAAGGCAAAGTCAAAGGTAGAAAAAAGTATTTCCTCACTCCCTGAACCCCCTGATATTAACCCATATTTGAGCACCTTTCGGCATTATAACCTCCAAAGGCTTGTCAAATTTTACTGGGTTTTTGAAAACCCACGCATAGAGCTTCTTGCCATTTGAGTATTCCTTCAAGAACTCATATTCTGCTAAATGCTTTTCTTTATGCGCTTTTAGTTCCTCGGGTGTGAAAGGTCCCAGAACATCCACAAGTTCAGCTTTTCCTATTGCAAAGCCCTTGTTTATAATGTAAACTTCTCCCCTAATCTTGGTAGAGCTCTTCCTAATTTCCCATATTTTCTTTCCTTCTACAATCCAAGAAGCAAATGGTTCTTTGACTATTAATCCCCTCATATGCCTTCAAATCGAAATAATGATAATTCCTTTATAAAACCAACGTTCGATGGGAAAGATTTAAGTGTAGTTTCAATCTATTATTTTCGGAGGCTACGCCTATGAAGATTATCTGGTATGGTCATGCGTGTTTTTGGGTTGAACTAAATGGTGTGAAAATTCTGATAGACCCCTACGAAGACGTCAACGATGATGACATAGATGGCATTGATTACATACTGGTTACTCATGAACACACAGACCACTATGGCAAAACACCCTTACTGGCAAGACTTAGAGATGCAACCGTCATAGGGCCAAAACCCGTGTACCTAATGGCAATAAGTGATGGGATAACCAAAGTAATGGAGATCGAAGGGGGACAGGAAATAGAGCTCAAGAACGGGGTTAAAGTAAAGGCAGTATTTGTGGAGCACCCTTCAAGCCAGTACCCAGTGGGATACATCATATCCAACGGGCAAAAGACACTCTTCCATCCCGGGGATACATACTACAGTCCAGTCTTCAAGAACTTCAGGGGAGCAATAGACATCCTTTTCGTGCCAATAAGCGGAAGGTCAACTGCGAACCCGAGGGAAGCAGCAAACATAATTGAAGTGATCCGGCCAAAAATAGTAGTACCAATGCACTACGGCGTTTACAGTGAGGGAGATGTCGAAGAGTTCATTAAAGAGCTTAGAGAGAGAAGAATATGGGTTCTGATAAAAGTCCCGGAAGTTGGAAAGCCTCTTGAGGTATAGCGGTGTGTCTAATGCTAACCACCGGCAGTAAAAGCTTAGACGAGCTCTTGGGCGGCGGAATAGGCAGGGGGACATTAACCCAGATATACGGCGCTTTTGCTACTGGAAAGACCACCCTAGCAATGCAGGTGGGTATTTTAAATGAAGGAAAAGTGGGTTATATAGATACTGAGGGAGGATTTTCCCCCGAGAGATTAGCCGCAATGGCCAAGGCAAGGGGGCTGGATGAGGAGAGAGTGCTCCAGAAGTTTCTCGTGTTTGAGCCTTTTGACTTCAAAGAGCAAAAGAGAACTATTTCAGGTCTCAAAAAGATCGTAAATGAAAAATTTTCTCTGATTGTTGTTGATTCAATAACCAACCACTACAGGATAGAGGAAAACAAAAGTGCACTAACTACTGACTTAGGAAAGCAACTTCAGATTCTGCTGTGGCTTGCAAGAAAATACAACCTGGGAGTTATTGTTGTAAATCAGGTTTACCTTGACTCAAAGCATAACACTCTAAAGCCGATAGCAGAGCACACCTTAGGATACAAGTGCAAGGACATCCTCCGATTGGAAAAGCTAAGGGACGGCTTCAGAATTGCAGTTTTAGAAAGACACAGGTTCAGGCCGGAAGGGGGCATCGTTTATTTCAAAATAACGGATAAAGGAATAGAAGATGTGGAAAAAACTAAATCTTTTCAAAGAGCTCCTGAGTCAGTCTTACTATAGCCTTGTACAGCTTCTCACTTATAACGCCATCCTCGTAGTGTCTCTTAAGTTCTTCTTTGTCTATAATCTCTTTCTTTCCGTCAGGCCACTTCACGATATCAACTTCTAAGTCAACGTACCTTGCTTTGTCCGGGTATATCTCAACCGGGGTGCAGATGTTGTAGTATTCTCCCTTTAGGTTGCCATCTCTGTCATAATAGCTGTGCTTAAACCACCATTTTCCTTCCTCAATCTCAGTTATTGCGTAGTCTCCAGCTTCTATTGGTAAGTCCAGGCCGTCATAGAATTTACCGGGCTTTAGGTTTCTCCTCACCTTGAGCCTCAGGGGATTTAGAGAAACCTCAACGACTTCCCCTGGCCCTATTTTGATTATTTGACCATCTGGCTTTACGTGTTCAAATCTGAAAAGCCATCCCTGTTTTGGACCCTTGTTATTGACTACCGCCTCTAAGAAGCCTTCACTAACCTTTTTCCTCTGGGAAGGAATCTTACTTAGGATACCCTCCCCAATTTCAACAGCAAATCCAAACTCGGGATCATATGCCTTAAACTTGTGATGCCCCTCTATTGTTGGAATTACAGTGTTCCTTATGTCATCAAGCTTTGCCTTCGTTGCACCTCCGAATTCCACCTCGTAGATGTCCCTACCCTCAACTATCTGAGCAGGGGCGGAGTATTTTTCTGCCTCTTTCAGCTTTTCAGCGATCTTTGAAAGCTTTATTAGCTCATCCCGTAGGAGGTTCCAATCCTTATATGCGGCTGCCGTTCTCCACAAAACTCCCCATTCACCCAGGTCAACGCTTAATCCGAGTATCCTAAGCCTTTCCCTCTCAGATTGATCCCTTATTTTTCTGGATATTTTTACATGTCTCTGGGTTCCAACGGGTTTTGGAATAAGCACCGCGTAGTCACCGGGTATGGTTAGCAAGACGCTCAGATGCGGGAGGAGGTTGTTTTTCTTGACCTGAACAAGCACTTCATCCCCTTCAACCGCATCAGGGAACTCTTCTATTAGTAAGGTCCCAATAGCATTTCCTATGTCCACATAGACGTATCTTTCGTCCTTTTTGATAACGATTCCCTTATATATGCCGTAAAGCTGGTAAGGCATCTTTCTAAAGAAAACATCTAAAAACTTCTCCTCAAAAACTCTTTTGACTTCTTCGACTTTTTCTCCAACCAGTACCACACCATGGGAGTCTTTTTTGTCTTGAATATCTACATCGAACTCGTCGTAGACCTTTTCAATTCCCAGTCTTTCAGCGATCTTCTGGCTTGGCTGGCTTATCTTAAAGCCCTCGTCAAGGAGCAGTTTCGTCAGAGCCGTGCTGTATATCCCTCTAACCCTCACCGAAACCTCTGAGTTTGTAGACATATTCACCACCTCTTTCCCGTTTTTCCACAACACCAATGAGCGTTAATCCTTCCAGGATTTTAGCAACATGCTCTCTCTCAACACCGCTGTTATTTTCTACATTTCTCACTTCAACCCACATGAGGCCCTTTGAATGCCAGTCTCTCAGAGCTTCCTCAACTTTATGCACCCATGACGGCCTGGTGTAGAGATAATATATGAACGAGATTAAGAGCTCAAGTTTTTTATCAAGATTCTCTATCTTTTTTATCTTGTCAGCAATGTTAGCTGGTGGTAGTTTCCCCTCCTCACTTATAAATATAAGCCCCTCAATGTCTCCAGTTAGCTTTTGAATTGCCCGGGTAATCGAGTAGTCATACACCCGATAAAACTGTAACAGCCTTTGGAGAGATGCGTTTATTTTGGCTTTTTCAGTAAAGCTCATTTTTGGAGTCTCGACTAAAAGAAGAAGCTCCTCCAGTAAAAACTTCATCTGATGTTCATTTTTTTGGAGCTCTTTTACGAACCCTTCAAAGTCCCCTCCCAGAAGAGAAGATGCCTTCCCTATTTGAGATGCAACATCAAATTTTTTATCAATGATACCATAAAGTTCGGACAATACCTCTCTCAACTCCCCAAAATCGCCTGATGAAGAAAGTGAATAAACGCGAAGAAAGCCTTTCTGAAACTCCTTGTGGAGAGCTTGAGCTTCTTTAACAAGGTCGCGAATTTTATTTATATCCACATTTATTCACCCAAGAGTATATACTCCCTCATTGTTCTTTTACTTTTCGCAGCTTGTATCGTTAACATAACTGTTTACCCAAAATCTTTTTTTAAAGTAGTGGTGTTTTAATTAGTAGAGGGAAGTACATGGTTTTAGTTGATCGCTTTGGAAGACCGGTGACAAACCTGAGAATTTCTCTTACAAACGAGTGCAACCTAAACTGTTTCTACTGCCATAGAGAGGGCCAAACTCTAAATTTCGAGGATATGAAGCCAGAAGAAATAGAAAGAATAGTTAGAATAGCGTCCCAGCTCGGTATAAAAAAGGTCAAGCTAACTGGTGGAGAACCCACTATTAGGAAGGACATAGTGGAAATAGTGAGAAGAATACGGCCCTACGTTGAAGACCTCTCCATGACCACAAATGGGACAACACTAAAGCTACTGGCGGAGCCCCTAAAAGAAGCCGGACTGGATAGAGTAAATATAAGCCTCGATACCCTTGATAGAGAAAAGTATAAAGCTATTACCGGGTTTGACGTTCTTCCTCAGGTTCTAGAGGGTATTGATAAGGCTGTCAAACTCTTCCATCCGGTCAAGCTCAACATGGTCTGCATGAAAGGTCTCAACGACGAAGAAATATGGGATATGATAGACTACGCTGCCCAGAAAAATGCTATTCTCCAGCTAATCGAAATTGAAGTGCCTAAAGAGATGGAGAACTCGTGGTTTTTCAAAAAATATTTCTATCCCCTAAAACCGCTCGAGGAAAAATTTGAGAAAATCGCTGTAGAGATAAAGGAAAGGCAGATGCACAGGAGAAAGAAGTACTTTATTCCAACGGATTACGGCATTGCGGAAGTTGAGGTCGTTAGGTCAATGCACAATACAATTTTCTGCGCAAACTGTACAAGAATAAGGCTCACTTCAACGGGCCATTTAAAGACCTGCCTCTTGAGAAGAGACGACCTTGTAGATATTATAACCCCCTTAAGGAGCGGCGCTTCCGATGAGGAACTTATTGGAATTTTTAAAAAGGCCGTTCTCATGCGGGAGCCCTACTGGAGATAAAAGCATTTAAATACTATAGTTGGGATAGTTAGGGAGAGAACCATGCCAGCAGTGAAAGTAAAGAAGAGCGAGGCAGAGCAGGCAAAGAAGGTTCTTAAGCGGGCCGGAATTTATGATGGAAAGCGAAGACCTAAAAGAGACGGGGAAGATATTCTCCTGCCCATAACAGACTCAAAAAAAGTCCAAAATCTTGGATTTGAGGTTGTGGATATTGAGCTCCCTCTCAGACCAGAAAGGCAGATTTACAAAAACCTTGAGAGCATCTTGAAGGATAAATTTACGAAAGAGGAGCTGGAGTTTCTCAGGCGCTACGACGTCATAGGAGACATAGCCATAATTCAAATCCCGCCAGAAATAGAGCACAGAGAAAAAGAGATAGTTGATGCCCTCCTCAAAGTACATCCTTTTCTCAAGGTGATAGCAAAAAAGGGATTCCACAAAGGTGTTTTCAGAGTAAGGGACTACACGATCATATGGGGAGAGAACAGGCTGACAACTGTGCACAAAGAGAACGGCGTGGAGATTAAGGTCGATCTAAGCAAAGTGTTTTTCAACCCCAGAATGAAGGGGGAAAGGTACAGGTTGGCTCAGCTTGTAAAAGATGGAGAAAGAATCCTCCTAATGTTTGCCGGGATTCTGCCGTATGCCCTTGTAATTGCCAGATACAAAGCTGCGGAAATAACCGCTGTGGAGCTAAACAAAGATGCCGTGAGGCTAGGCCTTGAAAACATAGAACTCAACAAAAAAAATCTCAAAGGCAGCATAAGGGTCATACAGGGAGATGTATTTGATGCCGTACCTAAACTTGGGACTTTTGACAGAGTTATAAGCCCTACTCCGAAAGGCGTTGATGCCCTCCGCTTGGCACTTGAAAAATCTGAAAAGTGGGTTCATTACTACGATTTCGTTCACGAGGACAAAATAGAGGAGTTTAAGAGAAGAATTATCTCCGAGTGCAGAGAGCTCGGAAAAGAATGCAATGTGAAAATAAAGAAAGTTTCAGACTTTAAGCCGCATGTTTTCAAAGTCTGTGCAGACATCGAGCTCCTTTAAGTCTTCTTCAAGAAATCAAATAGGGTAGCCTGCTTGGCTTTCTTCTCCTTTTCTTTCTTTGCTGGCTGTTCTTCCTTCTCTTCAACTTCTTTAATTCCAACTTCCTCTAGCTCTTCTCCAGACTCCTCGAGTATTTCCTCCTCTTCCTCCTCAATTGCCTTTTCTTCAACTTCTTCTTCCTTAATGGTCTCAATTCTCACTTCAAGTTCACTTTTAGTTTCTTTCAGCTTTCTGTGAATAGCCAGCATCTTACCTTTGATCTTTGC
>LGET01000066.1 GCA_001507935.1 Thermococcales archaeon 44_46 | reverse complement strand
TCTGGGGTAGTGATGGTAATTCTCATAATAGGAATAATAGCTTCTGGATGTCTTCAACAAAGTACCTCTCAAACTACTGAACAAACTCTAACCCTTCCAGAAGGCAACTACAATACGATTTACCTCAATGAAGAAACCAAAGACACTTGCCCTCCAGGAAAAGTCCCTGTAACTTTCACTTATAATCCACAGGGGAAGAATGTCACCTCTGTTAGCTTACGCGGAACTTTCAATGATTGGGGAGAGTGGCCAATGAAAAAAGGGAATGGAGTATGGACAATTTCCGTGTGCTTGGAACCTGGTAGATACGAATACAAGTTCTTTGTGGATGGTGAATGGATAAAGGATATGTCTGCTGTAGATCCAACGGCCGATAGCTACGTTGATGACGGCTTTGGCGGAAAAAATGCTGTCAAAATCGTAAAAGGCGAAAAAGGTCTGGGAATAGAGCATGACCCCAAAAATCCAGCATATCTATCAATCGCCGATAATAGGACGGTAATCAGGTTCAAAATACATCCCAACCAGATAAAATCAGCCCTTCTCATAACCTCCAATGGAGAATACGAAATGGAGCGCCAGCTCTGGTGGGGTTCTGGAGAAGTCTGGAGGGCTGAAATTCAGGAAGTGAAGCCAATTAAATATTACTTTAGGCTTACGACGAAAGATGGAGACGTTCTTATTCTCAACACCTCCACCAATCCCTTCTTTACATTCGATGGGGTAAACAGGTTCCCCCAAGTTGAATGGGTGAGCAAAGGAATAGGATACCAGATATTCCCGGATCGCTTTAACAACGGTGATCCGAGCAATGATCCCTTAGCCCTCCAAAACGACGAGCTCTGGTTTAATGAACTCACGGATAAAAAACCTGTCCTGTCAAATTGGAGTGATCCCATAGGCCCACTCCACTGCTGCCACCAGTACTTTGGTGGAGATATAAAGGGAATAATCGAAAAGCTCGATTATCTCCAAGAACTTGGAGTTACCGTTATCTACCTAAACCCAATCTTTTTGGCTGGAAGCGCTCACGGCTATGATGTATACGACTATTATCGCCTTGATCCACAGTTTGGAAGCGAGGAAGACTTAAAGGCCCTTATTGAAGAAGCCCATAAGAGAGGTATCAAGATTATCTTCGACTTTGTCCCCAACCACAGCGGAATTGGACATTGGGCCTTCCTAGATGTCGCATCAAGGGGGAAGAAAAGCCCCTACTGGAACTGGTACTTTGTGCAAAGATGGCCCTTCAAATTGGGTGATGGAAAGGCCTATTTAGGATGGTGGGGACTTGGGAGTTTACCAAAGCTCAACACCGCTAACCCAGAGGTCAAGGAATACCTAATAGGAGCCGCTCTTTACTGGCTCGATTTTGGATTTGATGGCATTAGAATAGATGCCCCACAGGAGCTCATAAACGGCGAGGAGTTTTTCTCCGAGCTAAGGAGCGCCATCAAAGAAAAGCATCCTGATGCGTATATAGTTGGAGAAATCTGGTCATTATCTCCAAAATGGGTTCAGGGGAATATGTTTGACTCTCTTATGAACTACGCCCTAGGAAGAGACATCCTTTTAGCTTACGCAAGAGGGGACTGGAATGGAGAAAGAACACTCGAGCTTTTGGGCAGATACTATGCAAGCTATGGAGAAAACGTCGTTGCCATGGGCTTTAATCTAGTAAGCTCCCACGACACATCGAGAGTCCTCACCGACCTTGGAGGTGGGAATTTAGGAGATACACCTAAGCCAGAAGCTATTCAGAGGCTAAAACTTCTCTCAACACTTCTGTATACACTTCCAGGCATGCCAGTGACTTTTCAAGGGGACGAACGGGCTCTCCTTGGAAATAAGGAACACTTCGATTCACAGCGATACCCAATACAGTGGGACACGGTGAATGAGGAAGTTTTAAATCACTACAAAAGCCTTGCAGATTTGAGAAAAAGTGTTCCAGCATTAACAAGCAGCAAAATAAAGTTTTACACCGCAAAAGAAGGAGTACTGGCGTTCTTTAGAGGTCATGAGGATGAGGTTCTTGTAATTGCCAACAACGCTCCAAAAGATACAGATATCTCTCTTCCCCCGGGCAAATGGAAACAGGTGTGGCCAAATGGGGATAAAACATACGAGGGAAAGTTAACTGTCCCCGGGTTAAAAGTTTTGGTGCTTGTGAAAGGCTAGGTTCTCTTTTTATTTTTAAATAAACCTCGAACTCTTCACCCTAAGCTCTCCCTTTTCGTAAAGACCGATAAGTATTTCAGCAATTCTTTCGCCAGCCTTTCCATCTCCAAAGGGGTTCTTAGCATTTGCCATCCTGCTGTAAAACTCTTCATCGTTTAAGAGCTTATCGACATAATAAAGAACCCTGTCCTTCTCAAGACCGACTAAAACGTTTCCTCCTGCTTTTATTGTCTCTGGCCTTTCTGTATTATAGCGTAGGGTTAGGCATGGGACGTTGAGAATTATGCTCTCCTCCTGAATCCCACCTGAGTCTGTTAAAACAAACCTAGCATTTTTCTGCAGTTTTAAAAAGTCAAGGTATCCTAGAGGTTTTGTTAGAATGACATGCTCCTTAACTTCCAGTTCTTCCCACAATCCAAGGGCTTTTAACCTTTTTTCGGTTCTCGGGTGGACCGGATATACCACAATTATTGGAAGAGAACCGATTATTTCCACGAGTTTTTTAAGGTTCTCCTCGCTGTCGGTGTTCTCAGCCCTGTGAGCCGTTAAAACGGCGTATTCCTTTGGTTTTAATCCAAGAGTTTCCAAAATTCTGCTTTTCCTTTCGGCTATCTCCGAATTCTGGAGGACCGCATCGACTATTGTATTTCCAACAACATAAACCCCTTCAACGATGCCCTCTTTCTCAAGATTTTTCTTTGCCTCCTCAGTCGGGGCAAAAAGAACCTCACTCGCGTGGTCAGCTAGAATTCTGTTTATCTCCTCTGGCATTGTCCGGTCAAAACTCCTTAAGCCTGCTTCAACGTGTGCAACGGGAATTTTAAGCTTAACACTCGCCAAAGCTCCAGCTAAGACTGTGTTTGTGTCTCCTTGAACCAAGGTAACATCAGGCGTCTCTTTCATAAGAACTTCTTCTATCTTTATCATTGCCATTCCCATTTGATAAGCCTGAGTCCCTGAGCCAACTTCGAGATGGTAATCGATTCTATGTAGCTCGAGCTCTTCTAAGAAAATCTTGCTCATCTCGTAATCATAGTGCTGTCCCGTGTGGACTATTAGGGGCTCAATGCCTCTTCTTTCGAATGCCCTTATCACGGGTGCAAGTTTTATTATTTCCGGCCTTGTACCAAAGACAAACGCCGGTTTCAATACTCGCCCCTCCCGATCCCTTTGAATATAAATCCTTTCGGAGGCTCTTTTACGACATGCCTTCCGTCTATGAGTATTTTGTTCCTCATAAGGCCTCCAAGAGCTTGCCAGTCTAAATTCTTAAACTCTGAATGGTCTGTTGCTATGACAGCTGCATCTGCTCCCTTTAAAGCCTCCTCAAGACTCTCATGAGTTCCCTCAACGTAGGGATCATAGGTTCTCACCTCCGCAACCATTTCCTTTATCTCCTCAATGAATTTAAGAGAGGGAGAATTTCTGGTGTCGTCTGAATTGCCCTTATAAGACAGCCCCAGTACCACCACTACAGCCTCTTCTGGTGGAAGATTAATCAACTTTAGGGAATTCATAAGAAGGTCCTTTGCAAAGAGAGGCATGTCTTCATTGATTTCTCTTGCTTTCTTTATCAATCCAAAGTCTTCTTTTGCAGAACTGAGGAGTAAATATGGGTCTTTCGGCAAACAGTGGCCCCCAACACCAATTCCCGGGATATGGATTTTAACCCTCGGGTGAGTGTTGGCGAGCTCTATTGCCTCAAAAACATTGACGCCATACTGGTGAGCAAGGAAAGCGAATTCGTTAGCCAGAGCTATATTTACATCCCTAAAAGTGTTCTCCATTAGCTTTACCATTTCGCTTGTGGTCGAGTTTGTTTTAAAAATTTGACCCTTTACAAATGCCCTATACAAAAGCTCAGCAAGTTCAGAGCTTTTTTCATTTATCCCCCCAATTATTCTGGAGTTGTAAACGAGCTCCTTAAATATTCTGCCGGGCATGACTCTCTCAGGAGCATGAGCCATATAGAAGTCCTCTCCAGCTTTGAAGCCCGTCAGATTCTCTATAAGCTTCGCCATCTTTAGAGTCGTCATAGGGGGAACGGTGCTCTCTATAATCACAAGAGAACCCTTCTTCATAGATTCAGCAGTTGTTCTGACAGCGCTTTCAAGATAGCTCAAGTCAGGAGTTTTGTCCTCCTTCAAAGGGGTTTGAACGCATATTATGTAGACATCCTTGCCCGCTATCTCCTTTTTATCTGAAGTAGCTCTCAAATTTCCATTTTCAATTGCTCTCTTTAGCATCTCTTCTATTTCCGGCTCGATTATGTGGGAATTCCCGGAGTTTACCTTTTTCACTACTTCTTCCCTTATTTCATATCCTATTACTTTGAATCCAGCATTGGCAAACATAATTGCCGTAGGAAGACCGATATAGCCCAAACCTATGACAGCGATTTCTGCACTTCTGTCCATTATTTTCTCTCTCATGGGTTCTCACCAAGAAGAAAGATTGAGCACCAAAATTTAAGGTTTTTCCACGAAACAATTTCGAGTGGTAATCTCAAAGATTTCTCAAGAGAGTTTAGGAAAGTTTGCCCAAAATACGATTGTTCAAACAGTTTTGCACAATTACTCCAATATTAACCCTTCTTTCAAGAACAGAAAGCGTAATAAACAATTAACAGAACAAAGAATTTCTAAATAACTCGAAAAATAAAGGCAGGAAAACCGTTTTACGGAAACCCTTTTAATGGACAAAGCTGTCCATAATAATGGGTGAAATCCGTGAAGATATGGGTAGATATTGTCAATGCACCTCATGCTCACTTCTTCAAGGGTATAATCAGGGAACTTGAAAAAAGAGGACATGAAGTTTTGGTTACCACAAGGGAATTTGACGGCCTAACTGGAATCTTGGATATGTTGGGAATAGACTATTACGTTGTAGGAAAGCATGGCGGATCAACCCTCGAGGGAAAGCTTATAGCGAGTGTTGAGAGACAATATAAGCTTGCTAAGCTGGTAATTGAAGAAAAACCAGATTTGGCACTCTATAAAAATTCTCCCGAAGCTCCAAGAGTAGCTTTTGGATTGGGAATCCCAACAATTGGATTTGCTGACAACGATACTGCCATAGCGGTCAACAAGCTCATGCTGCCCTTCACAAGGAGATTAATATACCCCAAAGCCATAGACGCTTACGAGCTCATAAAATGCGGGGCAGATGTAAATTCCCTCAAGCCAATAAACGGCATACCAGAGTTGGCCCATGTATATGGCTTTATCCCCAGTAAAAAGCCCCTAAAAGAATTGGGCATATCTCCACACAGCTACATTGTAATGAGAACCGAGCCGATAAAGGCCAACTACTTTAACGGCGACGCCGAGAAGAGCGTTCTTGAAAATATAATTTCTCTGCTCCCAGATGTCCCCATAGTTTTATTCCCAAGAACAGAAAGTCAAAAGAAGCGCTTTGAACACTTTGAAAACGTCATAATTCCAGAGCACGTTACGGACAGCTTGTCCCTCCTCTACTATGCAAAGCTAATGATCGGTGCAGGGGGAACGATGAACAGAGAGGCTTTAGCTTTAGGAACTCCAACCATTTCAACTTATCCGGGCAAGCTTTTGGCGATCACTAGATGGCTTGTAAGCCTCGGCATTAAGTTCCACTCTACCGATCCGATAGAAGTTTCTGAGAAGGCCTGGGAACTCATGAGGAAGAATGGAGCCTTTAGAAAGCATATAAGAGGAATAATTGCCTCCATGGAGAACCCAATAGACGCTTTCCTAAGGGAAATCGAAATCTATGAAGAGTACGGCACCTTCCCCGCTCCGGAAATTTCTACGGAGGAGCTGGTGGACAAAGGATGAAAACCAAGGTTATTGCGATTATTTTTCTCTTACTCCTCTACGCTTTTCCAACCAAAGCTTTTGAATACTACATCCATGGGGTTGGGAAGGTAATTGACGATCCCCCACAAGCTGTTTCTCCGAACATCCAAGAGATTCCCGTAACCTACGTTGTAGGCCCTGACCCAGAAGGATACCTTTACGGAGTCGAGTACAAAAAACTGAGGCACGAGAGGAGGAAAATCCTAAAAAGCAGGGATGGAATAACGTGGGATCCTATCTATGAGCATAGGACAGAGATCAAATCTCTCTATCTCTGGAAAGGAATTCTCTTCTTTTCAGACGCTAACGGGAGTGTATTCATGAAGAATGGAGAGGAATTCGAGGAGGTCTTAAGATTAGACAAAGGCAAGTACGCAATATGGTGGTCATGGGCAGGAAATGGGGAGTTTTTGCTTATAGGGGAATATGGCACCAAATCCAACAGCGCAAAGGTCTACAGGAGTTTCGATGGTAGGCATTTTGAGGTTTTCTTCGACATAAAAGATCACTACAACGTGAAAGACAATGGATGCCACATTCATCTTGTAAGCATAGACCCCTACGATGGCACTGTCTACATAGGTGTTGGGGACAATCCGCCCTATAGGGGCTTGTATATATACAAAAACGGAAGTTGGGTGTTTAGAAACACCAATAACCACATACTAAACACCATAATGAACAGCGGGCCTTTGGCAGCAACTTATGATGAAAAAAGAGTCCTCTTTTACAGTGATAATTTTCCCCAGATAGTCGAGTACAATAAAGAAAAAGACGAGCTTAAGCCTCTCGCAACCTGGTTTGGAGAGTATTATAATGATGAGATGAAGTTCTACGATGCCCTAAAGGACCCAAAAACCGGAGTCCACTATGCTGTAAGTGTAGATTACAACAAAAAAGAGCTCCATTATCTCTGGATTTCTCTCGACGGTGTAACGTGGAGGAGAATTGGCGGTGGAGCGATAAACGGCACTCACGTTTTGTATCCCCTCCATATAGCTGGAGAGTACCTCTACATGAACAACCTGCGGATGAGGCTCCTTACGCGTGAGGAAGCCCTGAAGTTGATATATAAAGAGACCAAACCGCCAATATCGCTAATACTCCTTGAGGATCGCCCCATAGTGATTTACCTGAAGAACGAGAAGCCGCTTGAAGTTACAGTAAAGGGGAAGAAGTTCAGAAATTATCTCTCCCCCAACTTAGTTTGGACTCCAGTAAACGGAACTTTGGAAAAACAAGAAGAATTTTTAATATTCACCACATTAAGTCCCTCCGCAGTCCTTAAACTCAAACTTTCCCTAGAAAAAGGGTGGTATACCTTAGGTCTATGCATGAAAAGCTCCCGTTCGTGGAATGAGATTGCTCCCGCTCGTGTAGCAGTCCGAACAAAAGAAAGAATCTATGGAGGTCTAGCCCAAGTAAGCACTGAATGGAGACCTTTTTACTACGTATTCAACATGCCAGAAGAGGGTATAGCGGAAATTGCAATAGAGTTTAACGGTAGTGCAGTTTATCAGATTGGGTGCCTCTTCCTATCAAACGATTTGAGCACATCAAAGCCAAACGGTGAATTCCTAAAAGGAGAGAGCTACTCAAAGAACGTGACGCTGAGGATAGATGGGAAGACTTATCACATAGGCGACCTTAGGCCAGGAGAAAAAAGAACCATCCGTGTAGAAAAGCTTCAAACTCTGGAACTCCTCTCCGGAGGAGCTGTTGATTTGCTCATAACAGAAACTCCAGAAGAAGGAAAAGAAAACCCGAAGAGTACTCCCTTGCCCATCTTAGCAATAATTGCATTTCTTGCTTTTGCATATCTACTTAAACGCCTGAAGCAATAGCCGGAGTAATGTAAGCCTCAACAAAAGCCGCCGCTAGAAGCATTATAATCGCTAATGCAAGCATTCTCATAGCCCTCTTAAATCCCTTTAAAAACCTCTCTCCAACGGTTCCTTCTCCGTTGATTATCTCAAGATACCACTCCACTCCCCCCATCCCGGCAACTGCAAAAGCCGGAATCTCTATCACCCCATGGGGAATAATAGCTAGAAGAATCTTCGCCAAGCTTTCTCCCTGCGC
>LGET01000065.1 GCA_001507935.1 Thermococcales archaeon 44_46 | reverse complement strand
ATCCTAAGGAAAAATTCGATACCATTATAGAAATAGAAGACGATAAGCCTACAGGCCTTGACCCCATAAAAATGGTTAAAAAAGGTCTCTTGAAAGACTTTTATACTGCTGCAACAATAATTCAGACCATATACGGATTGGATCGTTCTCTAACTGATAAGCTCTATGCCGATATCCTAAGGGGCAAAGTTAACAGTGTTGCAGATGCAGCCAAGTCAAAGGAGCAGTACGGGGAGGTCATAAGAGAAGTCTACACTGCCCTCGATGAGACCTTTTTTGAGGGAGAAGTTCCCAAGCTCGGCAAGAGCATTTTGGTTGACTTTGGAAAAACCTACAGCATAAGCATTGTGGGAATGGCTTTTCTAATTCTCGCAGCAGCAATCAGAGATAGAAGGAACACATTAATTGGAATCGATGACGCGGCGGTTCTTTTCTACACAACTCCCGGAAGTGCAGCCATTCCCCTATTGACACAACCTATGAGAGGGCGAGTGACACTTTTAGGATCTAGATATGCCGTGGAAAATATCCTTAACGTTCCAGGCCCAACTTTAGTCCTGTATAACGACCCAGATATACAAAGCATGATTTACGAAGCAAATGGAGTTCCACAGGGTGACATGAGAAAGCATGTCCTTAAAGGGGAGGGGGCCTTTATCTGGAGAACAACCCAAACGCTGGAAGTGGAGTTTGGTAAACTCCCGTTTGAGGGATAGATAATGATAATTACCGTGCTCTTCGAAAACCACGCCGGATTTAAAAAGGGTCTGCTGGGTGCGCATGGGTTTTCAGTTTTAGTTCAGCACAATGGAAAGAAAATCCTGGTAGATACCGGAAGCGATGGAAGAGTCTTGCTCCACAATATGGAAGCACTCAATGTATCGCCGGAAGAAGTCGAGGCACTCTTTCTTACTCACGGCCATTACGACCACACCGGTGGATTGAAAGAGTTTCTAGACGCAAGAAAGAGCTCCATAGATGTCTATGCTCATCCGGATATATTTTTGAGAAGGATTGCACTAAAGCCCAAACGCCGGGAAATAGGGATTCCCTTTTCACAGGAATATCTTGAACGACTTGGAGCGAATTTCATTTTAAGGGAGGAATCCACTAAGATTTTTGAGGGGATGTACACAAGTGGCGAGATAGAGAGAACAACCTGGGATAGGGCTGTAGGGTATCTCGTGAAAGGAAAAAAGCTGGTTAAGGACCCTATAAGGGATGATATGGCTTTAATATTGGATATTGGTTCCTCGATGGTTATCGTAACCGGGTGTGGGCATAGCGGGATTTTAAACATAGCAATGCATGCAAAAAGCACTTTTTACAAACCTATTTTCGCTTTGGTGGGTGGTTTGCACCTGAGAGGCGCTAAAAGACATATTCTCGAGGATGTAGTAAAGGGCTTTAAAGATTTTGGAATAAAGAAGCTCTATCCCGGACACTGTACGGGTATAGATGAGTACGCCTATCTCAAAGCTGAGATTGGAAGCGTAGAGGCGCTTCACGTTGGGAAGGTTATGAAAATGTAAAACTAATTTTAATTCCTAACCAAGCTTACATTGGTGTTAAACGTGAATCCCTATCACGAAGCAAACAGAAGAAGATGGGAAGCCGTAGCTGAAGAATGGCAAAAGAGGATTGAAAATCTATGGAGAAAAGCATATGAAGATCCAAGAACGGTTTTCAACGAGATAGAACTCAAATACCTTGGCGATGTTAGAGGAAAAAGCGTGGCAGTTCTCGGGAGCGGGGACAATTTAGCGGTTTTTGCGTTTGCGGGTATGGGAGCAAAGGTGACTTCTGTGGACATCTCACAAAATCAGCTTGAAATCGCCGCTGAGAGGGCAAAGGAACTCAACGCCACCATTGAATTTGTGAGAGCTGACGTAACAAAGCTACCCCTGAAGGATGGAAGCTTTGATATAGTTTACACAGGGGGTCATGTTGCGGTATGGGTAAGCGACTTAAAAGCCTATTACAGAGAAGCCTGCAGAATACTAAGGCCCGGAGGTCTTTTTCTCGTTAACGAGTATCACCCCTTCAGAAGGGTATGGGCGGAGAAGAATCATTTTGAGCTTGAGTTCAACTACTTTGATAGGGGGCCGCATATTTACGATGTCGAGACTCCAGAAGGAAAGCTCCCCGGATACGAGTTTCACTGGACAGTTGAGGATTATGTAATGGCTCTCATCGAAGGAGGATGTGAGTTAGTTGCCCTTCATGAGTTCGGGGATGAGAAAGAATGGTGGGAGGTTGCCAACCTCCAGGGGCTTCCGAGGTGCTTGATCCTTGTAGGGAAAAGGATTTAGGGAAAAAGAGACCTCTCCGGAAGGCTTGGTGAGCCAGAAGAAATAGGTTACCTCGTTGCGTTTTTAGCCAGTGAGTATGGAAGCTACATAAACGGGGCAATGATATCCGTAGACGGATGAAGGCTTAACTCGGTGTTTTGAGTTTTTCTTTCCAGACCTTTTTATGTGAAGCGGGAATCATACTTTTTGAGTTCTTTAGATAGTTTTTTGTGATTATGTATGTTTGAGGACAAAATGGTTCTTCTGCGAAAGCAATATAAGAGGCAAAAAGTAATACCACACCAATATGACAAACTATCTCTTTAGGTGATGATCATGGGACTAATAGAGGATAAAGCCCTTGTGGAAGCTGCACTGTTTGTTGCAGGACGCCCTTTGAGTCTTAAAGAGCTATCCAAGGCTCTTGGGATTAAGTCTCTAGACTATCTTGAAAAACTCATTGAGCTTATAGCGGCTGAATATGCTGAGAGGAAAAGCGCTATAGAAGTTGTAAGGGTTCTCGGCGATAAGTACGTGATGCAGGTTAAACAAGAATACTCTCAGAGAGTTATTCACCTTATGCCAAGGCCCGACCTGAGAACAGGAGAACTCAAAACCCTCGCTTTAATAGCATATCTACAGCCAATAGAGCAGAGTAAACTGGTGAAGCTTAGAGGAAGTCAGGCTTATGAGCACATAAAACGTCTGCTGGAAATGGGCCTTATTTATGCAGAGCCATATGAGAAGACAAAAATCCTTGGAACAACCCAGAAATTTGCAGAGCTCTACGGATTCCCAGAAAACGACCCCTTGATAATAAAGGAAGCCTTCAAAAAGGTTGTCCATGCCGAATATTCCGACTTAATAGCAAAAATAGAAAAGCAACAAGAAGAGAAAAACGTGGAGTAGTAATTTCTTATACCTCTCGTTTTTCTTTTTCTGCACTATGAAGAAATTTTAAGGGTGTATTGGGGGTTCAAAAACTTTAAATACCCGTTCTGCGAATTACTATTCAGGTGAGTGTATATGACGGTTATAACGAAAGAGGAAATTGTTGATAGGATAAGGAGAAAAACAGGCATGAGCCTGGAGGAAATAGAACGTAAAATCAGAGAGATAGCCCAGGCTAATGAAATCTCCGAACATGCGGCCGCACTTCTTTTGGCAGAGCAGCTTGGGGTAGAGACTGAGGAAGAAGAGCCTGCTCTGATCCATATTGCCGATTTAGTTCCGGGGATGAGAAACATAAACGTTGTTGGTAGAGTTCTTCGCAAGTACCCTGTTAGAGAATACACCAAAAAGGACGGCTCAGTTGGAAGAGTTGCGGGTCTTTTAATTTATGACAATACCGGAAGGGCAAGGGTTGTTTTGTGGGACTCAGAAGTTGCAAAGTATTATAACGAGATTCAACCCGGCACAGTGATCAAGATTATAAATGCAGATGTGAGGGAAAGCCTGAGAGGTCTTCCGGAGATTCATGTCAACTTTAGGAGCAGAGTTATAGTAAACCCTGAAGACCCGAGAGTCAAAGAAATTCCGCCAATTGAGGAGGTAAGAAGCTACAACTACACGAGAAAGAACATTGGAGAGCTGATGGGCGGCGAAAAGTTTGTCGAAGTTAGGGGCACAATAGCAAAGCTCTACAGGGTTATAGCTTACGATGCATGTCCTCAGTGCAGGAGAAAAGTTGACTATGACCCCGCAACGGACACGTGGATATGTATAGAGCACGGTGAGGTTAAGCCAATCAAAGCGACAATACTGGACTTTGGTATCGATGACTCAACGGGCTACATAAGGGTTACCCTATTTGGAGATGATGTCGTGGAGATCCTCGGAGTTGAGCCGGAAGAAATTAGCGAGAAGCTTAAAGAGCTTGTAAATACTGGATTAACTATGAGAGAAGCTGGAAGAAAGCTTGCAGAGGAAGAGTTCTACCATGTTCTTGGAAAGGAGATAATCGTTAGAGGAAACGTCGTTGAGGACAGGTTCTTGGGACTTATATTGAAAGCTTCTTCATGGGATGACGTTGATTATGAAAAGGAAATTGAAAGAGTGAGGAGAGAGCTCTTGGAGGAGGTAGAGTGAGATGGAAGAGATTCCTCAAGTTAGAAGAAAGCCTGCGGTTGAGAAAAAAATTGCCGAGATAACTCCAGAAGATGTAAGGGTGTCATTAGTTGGTAAGGTTGTCAAAGTCGACAAAATAGACTACATCTTTTGGCTTGACGATGGGACTGGGGTAATTGCGATTGAATGTGAGGAAAACATCCTGCCAAAAATTGGGCAACCGGTAAGGGTGATTGGCAGAGTCATTAGAAATGAGAAGATACACATCTATGGAGAGGTAGTTCAGGATTTCAGCAATGTAAATCTGGAGTATCTTGAGGAGATTCAAGAACTGGAAAAGAAACTCTTGCCCAAACTTGAAAACGCTCTTGTGTGGTGGTTAGAATGAAAAAAAGATTGCCCTCAACAAGGGTCTATATAAAGGACGTCTTAGAGGGATTTTACGTCAAGGGTGAGGGAGATTTTGAGCCAAATTACCTTATCACAAAGGACGCAAGAAAGGTGTATAGGGTAAAGATAGTGGGGACAGTGGTTAGAGACCCCATAATTGCAGAGGATGAAACTTATGGAAAATTCCAGATAGACGATGGGACTGGAGTAATCTGGGTTCTAGGGTTTAGAGACGACACAAGGTTTGTTCGCTTGGTAAAGAGAGGGGACATGGTTCAGCTGATTGGAAAGGTGGCTGAGTGGAGAGATGACAAGCAAATCCTCGTTGAGGGAGTCAGCAAAGTTGACCCCAACATGTGGATACTGCACAGGTACGAGACACTTAAAGACAAAGTTGAGCATATTAAAAAGGCCAAAATCGCTTTTGAGATATACAACACCTACGGAATCACCGCGAAGGCCAAGGTTATTGCAAAGAACAAGGGAATAAGTGAAGATTTACTAAGCACAATAGATGAGCTCTATAGCATAATAATGGAGCAAAAAGCTGAAGAGGCTGCTTTTGAGGAGGAATTGTTTGAGGAAGAGGAAAAAGAGGTCAGTGAAGAACTTGAAGGGGTAAAGAAGGCCGTACTGGAGATACTCAAATCAAAGGGCACTGCGGTCTCATTGAAGTTCATCCAGAGAAAACTTCAAGACAAATACGACCCGGAGACAGTCGAAGAAGCAATTAGGGCTCTCCTTGCGGAAGGAGAGATTTTTGAACCAGAGGTCGGTTATTACCAGATACTCGAATAGCCCTTTTCTTTATAATTTTTTTGAAAAAAAGAAAATCAATACTGCTCTCTCATTGTCCTAATTACAGGATCGTGGATGAGGGTGGAGGTTATGCCGTCTACAAGTCTATAGAACTCGTTTTTGCCTTTCTCTAAATCCATGCTTTCTATCTTTAAAAGCTCGCACTTGTTGCTCAGTATCCACCTTCCGAGCACGATCTTTTCTCTTCCATCTTGCTCGATATCTATTCTTATGACCCCGTAGGGAATGTCTGCAGTCCACCAGTTAGCTTTAAACACAATTTTCCATCCAAGTTCCTCCAAAACATTGACGAGCATTTCCAGAGTCTCTCCCGGACCATAGGGTGTTTTGAATGTGATGACCGTCCACAATTCTTTGTCAGATAATTTGTCTTTAATCTGGTCTTTGAATTCCATACCTTCACACCTCCTTTGTCAATGAGCCTAACAAAAAGCTGAACACCGCCAGGTAAATTGCAATCTTTAACTTTCTTTGAGCTTTCCCAGCAGTAATTGGAGATGGGTCTTTTAAAACTTCGTATGCGGAGAACAAAATTATTCCATCCACGGCTATTATTGGGAGGTATCCAAGGCCGATTCCGGCCTTTACAGGTAAGAACGAGGCGATTACAGTAGCAACACTGAACAGAACCCCAAGTTTTGAGGCCTTTTCAACCCCCCAAACAATGGGGAGAGTTTTGGCTCCATGAGCCATGTCACCCTCAATGTCTTCAACGTCCTTGAATATCTCCCGTGCAACGTTCACTAAAAACGCACAGAGTGCAAGATAACCGGCAAGGCCAATTTTACCAACAGCTATAGCTCCGTAAAGGGGGGTGACTCCCGTAAGGGTCGCTACTATGAGATTCCCAATAAAAGGTGTGGGCTTGAACTTCCAGGCATAGAGGTACATCAGGAGATAAGCCCCGAAGGCAAATAAAAATGCCTGCAGATTAAGCATATATGCTACTAAAAGTCCCAATGCAGCTAAGCATAAACCGTAGACAAGGGCCGCCTTTTTTGAGAGTGCTCCCCTTGGGAGGGGCCTGGTGGGTCGGTTGATTTTATCAATCTCATAGTCAAAGTAGTCGTTGATTATATTGCCCCAGCTGCACCCGAGGAATACCACAAGAAATATCATCAAGCTTTTTTCATAGCCGGGAAAGCTACCTAAAGCCACTGTAGCACCGAGAATTCCAACTAAACCCGCAACAGTACAGTTGGCTGGTCTCAGAATTTCCAAGAATCCTTTGAGCTCCATTAGGCACACCTAATACTAAAAATGAGGAGCGGTTAAAAATCTTTTCCCTAAAGGGCATCTCTGCTTAAAAGCCCAAGTTCCTCCCCATCTTCCCGCACTCTGATTCTTCCAAACCTTATTTCAACGGCATTTTTGAGCTCGTTTTCATCTAAAGGAGTCAGTACATGGGCTTTAAGCTCTTTAAAGTTTATTAGCTTTAGAATTCCAAGCCCCAGGCAAAAACCCTTTTTATCTATGAGACCGACGATGAGATTGCTTAGATTCTCGAAATCAACAGCGTTCATTGAGTTTCTATCAAAATTTCTTGGGAAACTTCCAGCGTCGGCTTTTACAACAAAATACTTCCCTGCAATTTTTCGCCCGTGAAAAACGAGCCACCTAAATAGACTCTCCAGGAGACCTTTTTCCTCTTCACTTATTTCTTTTCCCTGAAACATCATAGTGCCGCTTATGTGGAGTCTTTTAAGGTCTAGGATGTATTCACGGGAGTTTTCAAAGTACCTTTTCCATTTTTCTTTTCTTATTTGCCTTCTTTCCTCCCTTGTATGGAGTTTTGCGTTTTCACTAATTGCTAATCTAATAATCCTTGTTCTGTCTTCAAAGGGTCTTAGGATGTCCTCAAGCTCGTCTTTTCTCTGTAAAGCAAGTATCAAATCAGGCCTGACAAGCTCTATTTTCATTCTTTTTAGCTCGACCCCAGACCCATGAACCAGGCCGGTGGTATCCACTATGACGACATCCGCTCCCCTTTTAATTGCCTCATCAGCAAGGAGCTTAACTCCAGTTACCATTTCCCCAAAAAACTGATTCGGTGTTATTGTGCCGACAAAATAATGTTTTATGGGCTTTATCTCTTCCATTGATGTGAAAATGCTATCAGGAAACCCGAGACTTATGAGGGCAGGAGGTAGAATGCCCTTTTGACCAACGTCACTGTCTACAATTGCTACTCTAAATCCCTGAGAGAGAAGTTCATTAGCTAAAAACACTGTGAGGGTCGTTTTTCCGCTATCAACTCCGCCCAATATCATGATTTTGAGAGGCTTTTTCTCTTTTTGTATGATTTTCAGGACTTCACCTCTGTCTTCTGGAACTTCTTGTGTATATTTTGCCTTGTTCATATATTGAAAGTAAAAGGAAACAATTAAAAAGTTAACTCAAAAATTACTGAAAAAGCATGTAGCAGGATTAATTTACAAAGACCAAAAGGTTTATTAAAACTATAAACCACATAGTTTGTGATTGCAAAACAAATGAAATAGGAGGGGATAAAAATGAATACTGATAGCGCACTTACATCAAGACAAGTGGAGTTGCTTAAAAAGCTTTACAAAGAGGGAAAAACCATAGAAGTACACACCGTTGAAAAAAC
>LGET01000064.1 GCA_001507935.1 Thermococcales archaeon 44_46 | reverse complement strand
CTTGGAATGAAATCAAACGCAGCTGCGAGGGCAATTAACTACAACCGCGAGCCAATAGTGAGAATGGCAAACACTTACTTGGCCCCAGGTGACTATTCCTTCGAGGAGCTTATTGAGGACGTTAAGCTCGGCGTCTACATGGTGAGCTTTAACGAGTGGAACATAGACGATAGGAGATACCAGCAGAGGTACATTGGTAGAGAGGCTTACCTAATCGAGAACGGCGAGATAAAGCACCCCGTAAGGAGACCAATTCTTGAGATAACCACCAAAGGACTGTGGAGCAGCGTCGATGCCGTTGGAAAGGAAGTGGAATTTTATCCAGGCACATGTGGAAAAGGTGAACCCGGACAGGGAGTCCCGGTATGGATGGGAGGGGCCCATGCGAGACTTAGGGATGTCGTGCTGAGGAGGTGAAAAAGATGTTCGAGATTAACGAACTAATTCTGAAAAAGGCGAAAGAGCTCGGCTTTGGCGATGTTGTTGTATTAGCTTACGAGCAGAACAGAAGACAGGTGAGGTTTGCCAACAACGAAATAACGGTTGCAAAGAACTGGCATACGCAAAAGGTAAACCTTTTCGTTGAGTACCAGAAGAGATTGGCCTCAACAACTTTAACAGCTCTGGATGAGGAGACAATAGAAAAATCTCTTCAAGCACTCATGAAGAGCGTTAAAAACCTTGCTCCCAAAGAGGACTACTACGGAATAGCCGAGGGGCCCTTTGAATACAGAGACATCCCCGAGACCTTTGATAAGGCAATAGTAGAGCTTGATGAGCCAAACGAATACGTTGAGGTCGCAATAAACGCTGCTCTTGAAGAGGGAGCAAAGAGAACCGCAGGTGTCCTTTACACAGACCACAATAAGCTCTACCTAACAACAAGCAACGGCGTCGAGGCTTTTGACGAGGGAACGGGAATAGAGATAAGCATAAGGGCATTTATAGGTGATGAAGAGAGCGGACACGGAACAAACTCTGTGAGAGTCCTCAAAAAGTTTGACCCAGAGAGTGCGGGAAGGAAAGCTGGGGAAATTGCAAAGATGGCCGTCAATCCTGTTCAAGGTGAAGCCGGGACTTTTGACGTGATATTCGACCCACTAGCATTCGCTAACTTAATGCGCTACATGAGCTCCATGAGCTCAGCCTTTGCTGTAGAGGCGGGATTCAGTTTCCTAGTGGGCAAACTCGGGCAAAAGGTTGCAAACGAGGGTGTAACGATCAAGGACATAGGTAACATGCCAAACGCCTATGGAACAAGGAAATTTGACGACGAAGGTGTTCCTACAAAGGAAACAACAATAATTGAGAACGGAGTTCTGAAGACATATCTCCTCAACACAAGCTTTGCAAAGAAATACAACACGGAAACCACTGCAAATGCAGGTTTGTTAATGCCTCATGCATGGAACGTATACCTCTCACCGGGAGACTACTCGAAGGAGGAGCTCTTCAGCGAGGTTAAGCGTGGAATCTACATAACCAACGTGTGGTACACAAGGTTCCAGAACTACGTTACCGGAGACTTCTCAACGATTCCAAGGGATGGAGCATTCTTAATTGAGAACGGCGAGATAGTAAAGCCCATAAGGAACATAAGGGTAAGCGACAACCTCCAGCACATACTTGAGAGCATTGCAGCATTAGGAAAAGACCTCTATCACATCCACTGGTGGGAAGTCAATACCCCAGTGTTTACACCCTATGTCCTGGTAAAAGATGTTGGAATAACAAGGGCTACAAAGTAAAGCCTTTTTCTTTTCTAAATTATTTTCAACAGGCCCAAGCTTGGTATTAGGGTTATGAGGATGCTCAAAAGCCCTCCAATGATGAGGGCTGGTATGGTCTTTCTTTTTTCCATTCCAAAGATATAAGCGGCTAAACTGCCCGTCCACACTCCCGTCCCCGGAAGAGGTACGGCAACAAAGATGATAAGACCCAAAAACCCCCACTTCTCCACGTAGGGATGCGCTTTCTTTCTAACCCTTTCCACATACCTCAGATACAAATCGGCAAATTTCCCCAGGGGAGTGTTTTTGAGCCCGAGCATTACCCAGTCTACCAGAGGTAAGAGAAGGGGCAAAGTTAAGGAGAGAAGCAGCACTCCAAGCGATGCCATTATTAAAGTGCCAGGGAGAGAATAACCTCTACCAATACCATAGACTATGGCATATCTTCCCTCAAACGTTGGGAGGAGTGAGAGTAAAAACACCTCAAGCAGACCGTTCATCTTTAAACACCAAAAACGTAAATGGAGAGAAGTTAAAAAACTTATCTCAAGCCAGCCTTTTGGTTCACCTTCCTCCATCTCACCCCATACAAAAAGGGGAACTTGCCGGGAACAACAAGCTTCTCCCATTTTTCCACAAGCTCTTTTTCTCTTTCAAAAGCCCATTTTGTGAGTTCTGCAAGGCTTTCGTTCTCTTTAAGTCCCCTTGTCTGTCTTATTACCTCCCTCTGCAGCTCATCCCTTTCCTTCGAGAATTCCTCAATGTACTTTTGATAGCTAGTCTGGAACAGCCTGTGAAACTTTTCAATTCTCCACCAGTAGTTTTTAGGATTATAGCGGTTCGTAGGCACCTCTGACTCCGGAATCCCACCTTCAAAAGATATTGGCTTAAAAATGCTCAAACAGGGAAGTGAAGTTCCGGTGAACCAGTGTACATCCCTCCCAAGCTCCGAGATTTGAGATGAAGCGGTTTGGGAAGGCCGTGTTAAACCACCATAGTGCATGCATATATCCCTCATGGAGCCTTTTTCAGGGGAATATGGTTCAAAGCTATGAGACCTTAGAATTTCTATCATGTACTCAAAAGTTATCTCTCCCTCTCTTTCTTTGAGTTTCCGATATGTGAAGGCTCTCCTCTCCCTTCCATGGGCAAAGTGGGTATAGAATCTATCGGAGAAGTGCTTGACAAAACTAAACTTTGGTCTCTTGGCAAGCTTCTCGACGCTTTCCGAAGCTAAGTCCCAGTCATCATCTATAGTGAGAGCATTTGAAATAGAGTATACATCCTCAATTCTCTTTGCAACCCAGTGTTTGCCGGCAGTTTCTAGAACCCAAGCTTCTTTTGGGTCTGCAATTATGAATGAGTTACTGTAGAGCAGTTTGTGCTCATAGCTACCATTTCCCCCCTGTCCATAGCTCTCGATTATATCAATCATGAAATGAAGAGCCTCTTTAGAGGTTTTTGTTCTTTCAAGGGCGAGCCTTATCATGTCCATTCCCAAGATGCCTTTCTCTGGAATCCTCTGCTTGGTGAAAACTGCAGTATTGCCTATTGCCAATCCAAATTCGTTAATTCCCATCTCCACGCCCCAGATCCACCAAGGGCGGGAGAGAATTACCGCGTAGGTTTCCTTAACTTGAGGGAATTCAACGTAGGTCAGCTTAACAGCCTCTTCCTCATGTTTTTGCCTTGGGATGACCTCGAGAACCTGAGCCTCATTTGGATCTCTATCGCTGTTTTTCGCAAAAATCATAACTTTTTCTTTAGTAGCTTTGGGAGTTGCAACAAGGATGTCGCACATCCACAGCACCTAAAAAATATCGCAATTAGAACTTTTAACAATTTAGGAAAAGGGAAAAACCTTCAAAGCTTCAAACACTCGGTAGAGTCCAAATACTCCCCTTTCTCCTTGTCCCAGTGAGAGTGGTAGAACCACTCAGCAGCCTTGCAGTATTCAAAGAGTTCATCCTCTTTAAAGTAGAGTGCTATTTCCCTCTTTGCGGTTTCCTCACTGTCAGAAGCGTGAATAACATTGTAAATCGCATCCCCAACATCAAGACCATAGTCGCCCCTTATGGTTCCCGGTTCTGCATCCTTGGGGTCAGTTGCGCCGCACATCTTTCTTACGACGCTTATAGCGTACCTACCTTCGAGAACCATGACTACGCTTGGCGCTTTTGTGATGTAGTCTATCAGGGGCTCAAAGAAGGGCTTTCCTTTGTGCTCTTCATAGTGCTTTTCTGCCAGTTCTCTATCGATGTGAATCATCTTCATTCCAATGATTTTAAGACCTCTCTTTTCGAATCTGCTTATAATTTCACCTATAAGACCTCTAACAACAGCATCGGGCTTTATAATCACAAGAGTCCTTTCCGTCTTGTTCATTGGCAACACCAAGAAGAATAAAAGCGGAAGAATTAAAAAGGTTTGCGAACCAAAAGAAAAAATAAAATACCAAATGGACGATATGGACGATGTTATGCTTCAATTGTGATGACAACTTTTGGATGCCTATCATCTTTTGGAATGTTTTCCAATCTTACTGGAAGCCCGTTTCCATCAACTTGAACAAGCCATACTTGTCCGTTTGCAGTAGTTATCTCGTATTCAAATCTCCCATCCTTAACACCAAGTCCCATCAATATCCTATCCATCACAGGAATTGTTGTCTGTCTAGGAACCACTTTCTGAGGATTTCTTACAACTTTGAGGGGTTCGAGTTTTAACAGTTCATTGGGAAGTACTTCAAGGCCATATCCCGTTAGTTGAACTGCGTTTTCTTCTGTTAAAACGACTTTGTTCCCATTTTCTTCTTTGTATCCAGTGATAACGTTTCCATTCTCTATCTTGATGTATCCCCTGCTTAAAACTGTGCCATTTACATAGAACTCTTGAGTATATTCAATGCTCATAGTAGCTAAGTCAACACGTCCCGTCTCAATAAGTTTTCCATGATACAGAAAGACTTCCCTAATCTCCCCATTCTCATCAGGGACAAGTTGATAGTTGTCGAATTCGACAGTTTGTACGTAGGAATATCGTTGAAGCGCTTTTATTCCTTGTACTACCATGTTTTCAGTTGGAGTTCTTCCATTTCCATATGCGAGAACAAAGGTTGAAAACACTAAAAGAACACTAGCTAAAACCACAACAAGCTTTTTCACGATTCTCACCCCCTAATATCTTCTTTCATAATGCCATCCCGCCCACATTTCTGCCTCTACATCTGCAGGATATGGGTATGGATAAGATCTACTGAAGCCTGGAGAATAGAAGTAAAAACCTCTATAATATCCTGCCACATTTTCTATTGCAGCAGAACCCTGGGTAAAAGTTAGTATTCCCAACGGCCAGATATAGATATTGTAACATCCTTGTCCACTAATATATGCGCTCTCATATGAGGTTATAGTCCCACTGAGAACAAAGCTACATGTTCCTACATCTTTCACATCTCTAAAGTAGGGACCCGGGCTATCCCACAGAACTACATCCCAACTCTGAGCAGAGACTAACAGTGCTTCTGCTATTACACCCACCAAAATAAAGACAACCAATACTTTGCTTTTTTGCATTTGCCCCCCCCAATGTGGGTTTCATTATTCTTTAATGTCATGAAACTATATAAATTTTACTGTTCTAAGTAGTCGATATATGTAAATATGATTTAACAAGGAATATTTTACACTTGATGAAATAAATTTGACTCAACACCTATCAAAAAGTACTAGAATGAATAAGAATTGTTCCGAGACAAATCATACCAAACAAACTATAATATCCCGCACAAGGTTTATAACTCATTTCTGCCTTCTAACTCTGGTGAAGAAAATGGAACTAAGGGAGACAATACTCAAATACGCGCTCATCAACGCCATCCAGCATGATGGAAAGGCGAATCCAAAAGCCGTTATAGGAAAAATACTTGGTGAGAACCCGGAGCTGAGACCAAAAGCAAGGGAGATAATTCCGCTTGTCAATGAGGTTGTTCAGGAAGTTAACTCCATGAGCAAAGAGGAGCAAGAAATGAAACTTAGGGAAATATACCCCGAGTTCTTTGAGGAGCATAAGGAGAAAAAGGAGGAAAAGAAAGGCCTCCCACCACTGCCAAAGGCAGAAAAGGGAAAAGTCGTCACGAGGTTTGCACCAAACCCCGATGGAGCTTTTCACCTTGGAAACGCGAGAGCAGCTATCCTAAGCCATGAGTATGCAAGGCTTTATGATGGGAAGTTCATCCTTAGGTTTGATGACACCGATCCGAAGGTCAAAAGACCTGAGCCCATATTCTACGAATGGATTATTGAAGATTTGAAGTGGCTTGGTTTTCAGATAGATGAGATTCACCACGCAAGCGACAGGTTAGAGATTTATTATTCCTATGCAGAGAAGCTTCTTGAGATGGGGAAAGCTTATGTTTGTACCTGTGAATCAGAATACTTCAAAAAGCTTAGAGACGAAGGAAAAGCCTGCCCCCACAGAGACCTTCCTCCAGAAGTTCAGCTAAGAGAGTGGAAAAAGATGCTCAACGGGGAATACAAAGAAGGCGAAGCCGTCGTTAGAATTAAGACCGACCTAAACCATCCAAACCCGGCTGTTAGGGACTGGCCGGCCCTTAGGATAATTGACAACCCCAACCACCCAAGAACCGGAAACAGGTATCGCGTATGGCCTCTCTACAACTTTGCCTCCGCTATAGATGACCACGAGCTCGGTGTTACACACATCTTCAGAGGGCAAGAGCATGCCGAAAACGAGACAAGGCAGAGATACATCTACGAGTATTTTGGGTGGGAATACCCGGAGGCAGTTCATCACGGAAGGCTCTCCATTGAAGGGGTAATCCTAAGCAAATCCAAGACAAGAAAGGGTATTGAAGAGGGCAAGTATCTCGGCTGGGACGACCCAAGACTTGGGACAATTAGGGCGTTGAGGAGAAGAGGCATTCAGCCAGAGGCTATTAGGGAGCTTATACTTGAAGTCGGGCTCAAGAAGAGCGACACCACAATAAGCTGGGACAACCTGGCTGCAATAAACAGAAGGATAATCGAACCAATAGCGAACAGATATTTCTTCGTCGCCGACCCAATTCCGATGGAGATTAAGGGGTATGATGAAGAATTCACAGCAGAGATACCTCTCCATCCCGATTACCCGGAAAGGGGGGTTAGGAAACTCAAGTTCACCCCCGGAAAGCCCATTTATGTCTCAAAAGACGACCTTGAGCTATTGAAGGACAACGAATACATCAGGCTCAAGGATCTGTTCAACGTCAAAATAGTCGAAGTTAGCGAAGAAAAAATCATAGCGGAGTTCGACAGCGTTGAATATGAGAAAGCCAGGGAGCACAGGTGGAGGATGATCCACTGGGTTCCCGAGGGTAAGCCGTGTGAAGTTCTCGTCCCAGAGGGAGAAGAGCTTATCGTGAGAACCGGACTGCTCGAGAAGAATGCGAACTTAAAAGTTGACGATATCGTGCAGTTTGAACGCTTTGGCTTCGTAAGGGTGGACAAAGTTGAGGGAGACAAAGTGATAGCGATATTTGCTCACAAGTGACCCTTTTCTTTTTTCCACCCCAATACCCTCGACTGCAGATGCTTTTTCGGAAAAATTGTGAGAGGGTCTATTCCTCTTTCCCTTAAAAGGTATCTCAGCTCTACTTCATAGTCGGATTTCCCGAGCTTTTCGCTCTCTTTAAGCTCCACTACGAAAAGCTTCTCCGTAAGTTCCCGTATTGTCCTATAGCCCAAACCGAGAAGGGGTCTTATGTACTGAACGTTAAACCTATCCTCAAGACTTCTCGTTTTTCTCTGATCGAGGACGGGCACTCTGTCATCTCTTCTTGTTCCGTCGCTTATTCTCTCCACATGCCTAAGCTTTGCAACCTCTTCTAGAGCTTTTTCGTGGATAAACTGAATTGCATTGCTAGGATGGGAGTCCCTTATGCACATCTCAGCCGCTTCCTCAAGAATCCCCCTGTCAAGGAAGATTACCTCATGGGGAAAGCCAAGGGCTTCAGCAGTCTCTTTTGCATATTTCCAGCTGTCGAGGACTCCAAAGTTAATCGTGATAAGCTTTACCTCATATCCCAGCTGTCTCAGGATGTATGCCGCGAGTGAAGAATCTTTTCCACCGCTGTAAAAATGATAAACCTCCATAGAGCTCACCAGTGGTTAAAAAGGTTAAAATCAGAGAGCACTCCAAAATGGATCCTGCTGGGCCTTCACCTTTGCAGTCTCTTTTAATGCCCTTATATCGCTCTCGTCCAACATATCTCTGAGCTCCTTCACGAGTCTTATTGCATCATCCCTGCTTATATCGACATAGAGTATCTCTCCGGGATGAATGTGCCTTCCTACTATTGCACCGTCGATGGCTATAGCAACCTGATCTCCTCTCTTTGCCTCCTGCAGGAAGTCTTCTTTTGACTTGATTGATTTTATAACGCCGACTCTCTCTCCGTTCTGCTTCATAAGTGGATACCCTGGCTTTATTCTGCCTTCAATAACCTCTATTCCAACTATTGCTGGATGGCTTCTCCTGAAGATGTAGCGTTCATCTGGGAATATCTTAATTACTCCTGGGAACTT
>LGET01000063.1 GCA_001507935.1 Thermococcales archaeon 44_46 | reverse complement strand
GCAAGCTTGACAGAGTGATCTTCGAGGCGCTCGGATTGACCGAGGAGGAGCAGCTTGAGGTCTACAGGGCGGTTGTCGAGCTCGTGAAGACGAGGCTTGTGAAAGCGAAAACGTTTTCGAAGAAGGGGAAAGGGTGAGCATCTATGAACCCATTAGTTTATTTTCTTTACATTCCTTTAAAATCCGAGATCGAAATTGAGACGGTAACAGAAGACGAGATTCAGAGAGAAGAACTTACTGGGAATGAAGCAGAAGAATTCCTTGAGTTTTTAGAAAGAGACATATTCAGGCTAGCTCGTCAGAATTACGATGAGGATGATTTTATCAAGAGAAGTTTAATCCGCAGGGTTAAAAGGATAATAAAAAGACATGATTCTGATGAACTTGAAACTCTCTTGCTGGATTTCCTTGAAAATGGTACAGCAACATCAATGAGGGCTGAGGGAAAATATGTCATTGCAATTCTCTATGAGGACAAACTTTACCTAATACACAGCAAGATTAAAGAACGAAGCATGGGCAGAGAGGAAGAAACCCACAGTTTCAAGATTTATGAACGCTTCCTTGACAGAGACAACCTCTATCGTTTTGTAGTGTTTGTCTTAGACGATGATGCACTCAAAGCAAGAATGTACCTTAAACACGACTCAAACAAAACCTTTCTCGAATGGCTTGGAATTCCTCCAAAGAAAAGACCACTTCCAGAGAACCTAATGGTAAAGTTTGTGGGCACTTTCGGAAACTACAGGCTCTCAATTGAGCTGGATATTGATACCATGCTGAAGCTGGAAGAGAGGATGGAAGGTGGGAGAGCCACCTATGAAGATATTTGTATCGACTTAAATAAGGGGAAGCTAAAGATCGGTGAACTAAGCCTAAACATTGACTACGGAATATTTTCTACCTTTAGAAAGAGAATACCCAAAGACAAACTTGGAGAGCTATTTTACTATGCTAAACAACTTCGCTCCGACTGGGATTATCAGTTGTCCTATTTAGAATCTCTTCCTAATGGATTAGGCCAGATCGACTTGAAATCCGCATTTGATGCATCTTTAGGAAATCCCCCTTATGAAGAAAGAATTGATGGTCTCTACCATAAAGAGACTGAGAAGTTAATTTTACCTAAAGATGGTGGGGACATTATTTTGGTTTATTTTAACAAAAATCGTGAAAAATTCATTGAGTTGTCGCCTGACTTCCTTAACACCCTTGCAGAAAGGATATTAGAGAACAGTACACTAAAGGTAATGGTTTTAAATCGTGATATAAATCCAGATGAGCCTGTTAGAATTGATAATGTTTACCTGTATAACAGACTCCCTCCTGAATTCTCAGAACTCCTTAAAAAACTCCCAAATGACTGGAAAGAGTTATCTCCCACGTACCGCACATTGCTGAAGTTATCAATTTTGAACTTTATTGGAAGTTTCAACAAGCAGTATTATATCTTCCAGAGGGTTCTGGAGTACATCCAGAAAACAAAACAGATAGCCGATGTGGACACGATTCCGGAAATAGAGGACATTATGGAATTCAAAGGACGCGATGCTCTTTACAATGAAAGAGGCAAACCCAAAGACACCAAGAAGATTGTGGACTATCTGTTCGATGATATTCTCAAGAAAATTTCTGGAACAAATTTCAAGTTTTACATTATTGGGATTAACAAAAATACACGAAGAATAGAGCCGATAGAGGAAGGGTACTTTTGGGATGATATCATAAGGGAAATGATCTACGAACCGCTCTATGAAAGATTTAAATCTAAAGGGCTCTCAATATCTAAACCAGTGAAGCTTCCAGTTCGTGGTGGCTTTATTCTCTTGTTCTCAGTGAGAATTGAAAACCCTAACCTACTCCGACAGCAGATCTCATCGGGATTTGAGGCACTGGAGAGCATAACTGAGGGGAGGTGAAGTAGATCCCAGTGGATTTACCACTTGATCCCCTAACCATTGTAAGCCTAATTGGTGAAGGTATTGCAATAATCAGGCTACTAAGAAATGCAATTGCCAAAAAGGGACTCAAAGATACCCTTTGGAGACTTATTGAGGATGACATGAAGAGGGCCGAAGCAGCAATTGACAGACTTTCAGATGCCGTGATCCTAGCATTTGGAGCAAATCTCTTCTATTCACTCTTCTTTGAGCCCCTTGATCCTGATACAAAGGCCAGACAGTTAATCGAGAACATTTCCAAAAACTATCATGAACTTTTTGAGAGCCTTAGGTCGCTTTCCAAAACCATACTCACTTATCAAGACGAATTCAAAGAGTTCTTTTCGCCCATAGAGTGGGTTTACATTAAGGGAATTTTAAGCGCCGTTAAAGAGGAGAGAATAGACACTGAACTACTATCAAAGCAAGTCAAGATGTGGCCGATATTTCAGCAGACGGAGAACCAGTTACGCTTTCAAGATAAGTTTTCGGAGTATCTTAATGAATTCAATAAGAGGGCAGGACTCGACGAATTAAACCAACGCCTTGGATTAAACGATCCGGAATATCAAGAATTTTTTGCAAAATTTTTGGAGAAGTGCCTCAAAGAATTCTTTGTCGAGGCTAAGAAGTTTAAATCAAAACAAAAGAGAGCCTAAAAGGAAATTGGTTCAACCTCTGGACTCATCACAAACAACACTCTCGAAATCAAACCGGTGCTACAGGCGATCCTTCAAAAAAGCAGCCAGACATGCCCTTAAAGAGTTCTCTCAGAAGTTCAACGAATGCCGTTTTGGAAGTTAGAAACCCTCCAAAAGGGGTCTCGGGGTTGTGTATTTTAACATAACTCTCCTAGTGATGTCCCCTCACTAGTGGTCACCCCTTCACTTAGGGTCCAATTTGAATAACAACCACTAATTTTTTATAGGTTGTTATTCAAAATTAACATCATGAGACCGATCACCCAGATACTCCTCGCTGAATTTGGGGGCAAAGTTATAACCCGGGAAGAACTCGAAAAACTCTCCGCTTATTTAAAAGTAGATGACGTTGACTACCTCGTGAATTACCTCATCCAATATGGCTATCTTATAAGGATTCTGAGGGGACTTTATTATGTTAAAACGCCAGTCGAGTTTTCTCTTAAAAGTTCACCCTCCATCTACAAGCTTCTTTTACTGGGAATGAGCAAAATAACGAAGAACTGGTACTTTGGCCTGTTCACGGCATTGGTTTTGAATGGGTTAACCCACGAACACTATACGACAATTTTCATAATTAACGATAAGATAGCGAGGACAAAAATTATTCACGTGAATGGGATACCAGTCAGGATAATCAGAACCAGAAAGGAGCTTTTTGACTTCGGAATACTCAGAAAAAACGGGATAAAAGTTTCCGATTTAGAAAAGACACTCTTAGATTTCCTTTACTTTGGGAGCTATGGAACGGTTTCACGAGAACTTGCCTTAAAAATCTGGATAGAGTATAGAGATAGTGCAAACTGGGAAAAGTTGAAGAGGTACTTGGGTAAATATCCAAAGTCTCTTGCAAAGGTGGTTGGAGATGCCAAATAATGAAATTCTGTTCAAAATCAAAGAAAACGAAAGAAAAAGCTTCGCTAACTTTGTTTCAAGGAAAACAGGCATTAAAAACATAGACTTAGTTGAGTGGGATTACATCATCCACACCCTCCTCAAGGAACTTGAAAAAGATCCCTATTTTAGGGAAAACTACATCTTTAAAGGCGGGACGTGCTTGGTTAAATGTCATTTGGGTTATTACCGCTTTAGTAGAGATCTAGACTTTGCATACAGAAACAGTGGGGAACTTCAGGAGATGTCAAGAAGCAAACTCAAGAAATTCCTGAGTGAAGAGACAGGGAGAATAGCCGAAACCCTAAACTGTGTTGCGAAAGACCTTGGATTGGAGTTCTACTACAGAGACCACAACGACTTTAACAACAACCGCTACTTCAGTTTTTTGATAGGGCCTGGATGGTTTAGAGAAATAATCGCCTATTCTCCAGCAGGAGAGAAAATAAAGTTGGAGTTCAACTATGCTGAAAGGTTCGCTTTTAGACCAAGAACTGTCAAAGCACACACTCTTCTCTCATGGAAGAAATCAAAACTGGAGGTTAGAGATTACGAAAAATACGCTGAGTTTCTTGGAAACTATTATCCCCTTAAACTCCTAGCGTACCAAGATAAGGAGATCTTAACTGAAAAAGTCCGTGCCATCCTAACGAGGAGAGAGTTTAAACTTCGGGATCTGTATGACCTTTACAAGCTCTATCAAGTTAAGGGTCTAAAGCTCAAAAAGTACAAAAAACAAATAGGCATGAAAATAGAAAATTATCTCAGCATGAGTAACAATGCCCGTGAGAACTTTTTAAAAGCTATCCAAGAGCTTAGACGGGAGGATTACTCGCATACACTCAGATCAGAAATTGAGAAGGACATCATTCTAATCGTTGAAGAGTTTGAAAAGGATAAGTTCCTTAAGTTTGTAGAGTCCCTCAGGAGAGAACTGTTGGAATTCATTGAATCAGGTGCATTCGGACATCTCATCGAGAGGAGGGAATAAAAGTGTCCGCGATTAGTCTTTTGAACAAATACGGACTTGTTGATAACCAGAAAGTAACCCTCCTTGATGTTTTGAGAGAGGTATTAACCTCTGGCAATTACAAACAAATAGATGCTGCAGTCGGCTTTCTCTTCATAAGCGGGCTAAAAGAAATTCAGCAGGAACTCGATAAGTTTTTCTCTCAAGGAGGGAGAATGAGGATAGTAATTGGAAACCAAACTGACAGAGAGACTTATGAACAGCTCAGCATGGCTTACCACTCTCTTGAAACACTGAGGGAACTCAAGGAGAAGAATCAAAGAACTAAGCCCGATCTCGATGAGCAAGCGGAAGACTTAGAAAAGAACACAAACTTCATGGAGCAAACTGAGGAGAATGAGAGGTTCCTCAACAAACTCGTCTCATGGCTTGAAAACGGAAGCATCGAGATTAAAGTGTATGTCAAGGAGTTCATGCATGCAAAAGCATATCTCTTCTATCCAAAAAGTGAGTCAATTTCCCCAATTGGCCTTGTTGGGTCAAGTAACTTCACACTTGCTGGATTTTATGGAAACACTGAGCTGAACGCGGGGCTGTTTGCAACCCACTTTGAGAGTCTAAAACAGTGGTACGAGTGGCTGTGGGAAGAAGCAGAACCGTTCAATCCAAAGTTAATTGAGGTCATCAATAGAAGCTGGTCTGGCCAGAAACCAGGAAGTTTTCCCTCTCCATATGAGGTTCTCATAAGGGGTCTCTATGAGCTCTACAGGGATATTATTGAAAAAGATACTGGATTTTTGCTCAGAAGCCTCTATGATGTCCTTTATGATTTCCAGCTGGATGCTGTCAAAAGGGGTATTTCAATAGTGAACAAGTATGGAGGAGTCTTGATAAGCGATGTCGTTGGCCTGGGAAAAAGTTTTATAGGTTTGGCAATACTGGAACACTTCTCACTTCTGGACTTGCTTAATGGAAAATCCAACAAAGTTGCAGTAATCGCTCCCCCAGAACTCGTTAGCTACTGGGAAGAGTTGCTTAAAAACTACAACATAGAGGGAAGAGTGTTCTCTTCAGGACTGCTACCGAGAAAAGAAACGTCTCCAGAAAAGTACACCGAAATGGAGAACTACATTAAAAATCAAGTAAATACAGTTTTGGTTGATGAGTCTCACCATTATGCAAATCCACAGATAAAATCCTACAAGAATCTCCAAGAGCTCCTTCTTGGAAAAAGGGCAATACTCTTAACAGCTACCCCGTATAGAAAGCAGTACCGCGATATTATCAATCAAATTCGCCTCTTCAGACCCGAAAGAAAGCATCCCTTCCCGATAACACCTCAGACGTGGGACGATTTAGTCAGGGCTATTGAAAAGGGCGAAGTGGACCCATCCTATGTCCTTAGGGAGATTATGATAAGGAGAACAAGACATGATATCTTGAAGCTCTATGGGGGAAAAGAGAATTGTATCAGAGTCAAAAACAAGAAGTTGTGCTTCCCAGAGAGAAGACTGAAAGTTCTTGAATACAAGATTTCTGAAATTTATCCCTTAGAAAAAGTTCCTAAAGAGCTTGTGGAAGAAATTTCAGAAGGCTCAACAATCCAACCAGTTGACATCTATACCTTATTTTTAGCGGGCATAAATTCAATGAAGTATGCAAGGTTTGCCCTTCATGATTACGTTAAGCCACAGTTTAAAGACAAAAACCCATACTCTGACTTATCTACCGTTGGGAGGAATTTGAGGGGATTAGAAAGAATACTCTACCTAAAACGTCTTGAAAGTTCCTGGTACTCAATGTACCAGACTCTCAAGAGAGACATTATCAAAACAGAGAACTTTTTGAAGTTTGTGAAGCATGGATTTATTGCTGCTGGTGAAGAGTTCAGCGATGTTCTGCTGGGCAAAATTAATGGTAAAGAACCCCACATCCTAAGTGACGAAGAAATAAGAGAGTTTATTGAAAATTACACGAAAACGACGGAGCCAGAATACAAAGCAGGAGCTTTTGATATAAAACGACTGATATCAGATTTAGAGTACGATTTAAAGAAGCTCAAAGCTATGGAAGAGGTGTTAAGACCTCTTAAAGAAGATCTTGAAAAAAAGCCTTGGAAAGATCCAAAATTGTCAAAACTAGCATCACTGATAGATGATCTAACGAGGTATCAAAAAAGAAAAATTTTAATCTTCAGCGAATTCGAAGAAACTGTTCAGTGGATTTATACCGGATTGGACAAACTTGGCTACACCAAAAATCACAAAATTGAAATGGTCAGCTCCAATACAAAAGGAATAGTGGACAAGATTAGGCGTTTTGCCCCCAAGTCCAATAATTATGAAACCGAGGACGAAATTGACATATTGATTTCCACAGATGTCCTCAGCGAAGGTCTGAACCTTCAGGATGCAAATGTTGTTGTTAATTACGATTTACATTGGACTCCGATAAAGCTAATCCAAAGGATTGGTAGAGTTGACAGAATTGGAACTGAGTATGATGAGATACTGGTTTATAACTTCTTCCCAGAAAAGGGACTAGAAGAAAATCTTGGTCTGCTTGAAAAGGTTAGGAGAAGAATAACTGAATTCAACAATGCGTTGGGTGCAGACGGTAAGATTCTTGAGGAAAGCGAAGAATGGAATCCTTCAGCAATTGAAGCAATTTATAGGGGACAGATTGAGGCTCTTGAAAGCACCACAGACATTTTTTCGGTAACGACATTAGCTGAAAAACTCGTTAGAGAATTTAAAGAGAATAACAGAGAGCGCTTTGAAGAGCTAACAAGAAGATACTCAATGAGAAGTGTTGCTAGATACAAAGGTAATGACTACTATGCCTTTTTTGTGTGCAGTGACGGCGTTATCTCCCAGTATTTCATTTACAAAAGGCATGAGGACACCTGGATCCAGCAGAACATTTCCTTGGAGGAGCTCCTAGAACTCACGAAACTAAATGAAAAGACAGAGCCGTTCAACGAATTTAAGGAGATGCATGTATACTATGAAGCTGCGGAAAGAGTTCTACAGGATTTCGAAGAGCTTAGGATAATTAAGGAAAGCAGCTTAACCTTCAAAAAACTAACGAAACATCCTCCAAATGTGAAAAAGATACTCGGAAAGCTGTACAACAGGATGATTAAGAGTAAAAAAGAGTCTGAAAGAGAATACCTCGGAAAACTAATAGATTTGGTTAAGTGGGGTTATGCAAATCACGAGTTGTTTGCAAGGGCGCTCAGAGAGATAAACCCGAATATGGGTGTCGAAAAGATTATATCAGCTTGTGAAAGATTAATTCAAAAGTATAGAATCCCGGCAAGAAAAGAAGAACTAGAAGCAAAGAAAAGAGAACTAGGCACTAAAGGAGTTAAGCCACATATTGTTGCTGGTATTCTCTTTGCTCCAGAGATCTAAAATTGGCTTTGGATTTCTTGATATTCTTTTTCTTTCACATACCTTCCCGAAACTGCGATAAATCGTTTTGGTTTCACAACCTTCGGATACTTTTTAACGTTCCTTAAAACTATTGCCATCCACGGTCTCTGCCTTTTTCCCTTTGTTTTCCATCGTTCAGAAGTTTTAACATACTCTTTGAACTCTTTCTCAGTTAAGAAAATTCTATCTCCATATTTCTCTAAGATCTTCGCTGGACTCTCAAAGAACTCAACCTCTCCAATTTCTGCTTCGCCATAAAATCCTTGATCTTCCCTTGAGGCATAGAATATTATTACCCTAGTTCCCATTAGATCGTTAGAGTTATAAGCACTTAAGTCTTTTGATTGATTGGTGGTTGTATTGAGCTTTCAGAGGAAAATC
>LGET01000062.1 GCA_001507935.1 Thermococcales archaeon 44_46 | reverse complement strand
GCCTTTGCAAACACTTCATCATAAACTCCTTCGTCGATTTCCTTCTGCACTTCTCTTGGGTCTTTACCTTCTACGGTAACTCCCATGCTCAGTGCCGTTCCTATGACTTCTTTGGCAGCAGCTTTTAGATCAGCTGCAAGCATTTGCTGCTTCTTTGCCTTTGCTATCTTGATAACCTGTTCCATTGTTAAATCTCCCACAATGTTTCTTGTTGGCTCGCTTGAGCCTTTCTCAAGGCCAAGCTCCTTCTTTATAAGCTGGCTTACTGGAGGAGTACCAACCTCAATCTCAAATTGTCTCGTCACTGGATCTACAATGATCTTAACTGGAACCTGCATTCCCGCAAAATCCTTTGTCGCTTCGTTTATCCTATCAACTACTTGCTTAACGTTCAATCCTAGTGGACCAATTGCTGGACCCAATGGAGGACCAGGAGTAGCTTTACCACCTTCAACCAACACTTCAACAATTTGCTTTTTTGCCATTCTCTTCACCCCTCTACTCCTCTGAGCGTTTGCTTATAAGCCTAACGTATTCCCCTCTAACTGTAACGGGGATTGGTACTATAGCTCCGATGAGCTCAACAACAATCTCATCTTTTGCTTCATCAACTCTGACAACCTTAGCCTTTTCTCCCTTAAACGGACCGGCAATAAGCTCGACAATATCTCCAGGTTCAAATCCGCTAACTGCGGGTTTCTCTTCAAGGAAGTGCTCTATCTCGCTAAAGGCTATCTCACCAGGTAGGGTTCCTTTTGCATGCCTGATGCCCCTGATTGCCTCATCCACCGCTGCTTTCTCTGCAGCTTCAACAAAGATGTATCCTCTAACCTTGGAAGGAGCTAAAATTGCCCTAATAGGCAGGTTGTAGGTCTTTGCCTTACTGTAAATGAGCTTGGCAGTGTTCTCTTCCTGTCCAACTGTTACCCTTACTGCAAATATCTTCGATTCCATCTCTATCACCAAGGGAGTTATGCTCCACCTTCTATTAATGCACCAATAATGTGGATAAGCATACCGATAAGGCCTATTAAAATAATCCCAATGCCCGTTATCTTAGCAGCGAGCTTGTATTCCTTCCAGCTGGGCTTTTTGGTCACAAGGAAAACTCTCTTCGACTCAGATATGAAGTTTTTAAACTTTTCTGTGTAGCTCTCTGCCATTTTTAACACCCCTCACGACTCTCAGACTTGACTATTCCCCGACTATTTAAAAGTTATGCTTATATCCTCTCAGTTTATTTATAAAGTTAAGGGAGAACAAAAAGCTAGAGAAATTAAAACAAAATTTTTTAAAGCTCGGTTAAGTCGAGCTTGATGACTTTCTTTTCTTCATCCGGGGAATATGGGCTTTCGGATTCCTCAACTACTGCATAAGGAGAGCTAACTCCAGTCACAACGACCATTACTCTAATTGTCTTTTCAAGCTCTGGATCAAGCTGTATTCCCCATATCACTTGAGCCTCTGGATCAAGCTTGCTTGTAACGAGCTCAATTATCTGCTGTGCCTCTTCGAGTTTAACGTCGCTTCCTGCAATGCTTATTAATGCCCCCTTAGCGCCGCTTATGTCCACATCAAGTAATGGGCTGTTCAATGCCTGTGTTGCTGCCTCTAAAGCTCTCTTTTCGCTGTCACTTTCCCCAATACCAATCATGGCAATGCCGCCGTCTTTCATAACTGCCTTTACATCGGCAAAGTCGAGGTTAACCAGACCTGGCTTTGTAATCAGTTCTGTAATGCCCTTAACAGCCTGGACGAGAATCTCATCTGAAACTTTGAATGCCATGTGAATTGGTAACTGGGGTGCAACTTCCATGAGCTTGTCATTCGGAATAACGATAACAGTGTCGCTGTTCTTTCTAAGCCTCTCAAGACCGTATTCAGCGTTTTTAATTCTCCTTATTCCCTCAACAGTAAACGGAAGCGTTACTACAGAAACTGTTAGCGCCCCCATTTTCTTTGCTAGCTCCGCAACTATTGGAGCGGCACCAGTTCCAGTTCCCCCTCCAAGACCGCATGTTATGAAGACCATGTCAGCTCCTTCAAGGGCCTCCCTTATTTCTCTCTCGCTTTCCTTCGCTGCTTCTTCACCAACTTTTGGATTGTTTCCAGCACCAAGCCCCCTTGTAAGCTCTTTACCAATAAGTATCTTTTTGTGAGCCCTTACCTTTAAAAGATCCTGAGCATCAGTGTTAACAGCAATTATTTTGGCACCTTGAATTCCAACTTCCATCATTCTATTAACGGTGTTACAGCCCGCACCACCGACACCGATGACATATATCTTTGCCTGCACTTGTTCTAGTATTTTCTTAAGCTCCTCATCAATGTCAGAAGATGGGGCTTGTACTTCAACTGGAGCATTTGCCTCGGCGGAGGTTCTTTCTATCGCGTTTTCAATTAGTTTCAACATCTTTTCACCCTCCCATATCGATAACAGTTCTAAATGTTTTTTCACATTCTCTACATATATAAACCTTAGCCAAATTAGTTCAGCCGATATTTAAATGTGTACTTTTAAAGCTTTAAGCATTTCGCTTCTTTTGTTAGTCTTTGATAAATTCCAAGCCTAGTTCTTCAGCTAAATTCCTTGCAATTTGTCTGGTTTCCCCTTTACTACCCTTCCAATCAACGTAAATTGCATCAACGTTCCCTGATGTTCTTTCTATGGCCCTAACAAGCATTTCCTTCGACAAGGGATGTGCGTATTTTGCGGCTATATGGGAAAAAGCAATATCCGAAGTCAGTGCTTTTTTTGTTTGCTTTGGAGCATAATGACCCCCGCCGATCCCAACTGCGGTTTTGAATTTACTTTTTTGGTAGTTGTCCAAAACATAGACAATTGTCTCCGCAACTATCTCACCGGCTTCCCCATTTTTCCATTCCTCTTCACTGGAGCCAATTTCTACAAAAAGAGAGGGCACTTCAAGTTCACTTGGGCCGTGATGGGTCGCCTCATAACATACTGTCCAATCCAGAGTATTTAATTCGTGTAGCTTTAGAAGAGCAAGTTTCATTGCCCTTGGTTCTGCAATAGCCAAGCTTTCATCTTTCCCTCCGTACATAGCCTTTCCCCAGTTTCCAGTGACATGGGTCGTTAAAGCCGGGAGCTTCTTCTCACTTGAATGCCTCGATGCGAAGATTATTATCTCCGGGGTTATGTTAAGCTGCTTTGCTATCTCTATGTCTAGATTATCGTAGTATATCATTTCTCTATCTGTTGTCAATAGAAGGACGTCCTTCCAACGATAGACAGGGCTTTTATCGAATTCTTGCTCTGTTTCTTTGAATCCAAAATGTTCAACCAGCTTGTGCTTGATGTTCATGGAAGCCAAATCAACACTGGTCGTCATGATAACCTTCATTTTTATCCCCTATGAGGCATTGAGTTCTACCATAAAAATCTAGCGTTCTGGCCCTCACATCGCCTTGCCCCTACATATGTAATGGCAAAGTTCTTTTAAAGACAAACCCTTCTAAAAGACTCTTTGATCAAGATAAAAACATTCCGCTGAAATTTTCAACAACATAGCCCCAAATAACTAGAATTAATGATGTGCGGGCAAGTAAAAGTTTATGACCGTAAGGTATATAACCAGACATGGATACAAAACAAATACTGTAGTGTACATGAAATTATTTGAATGTATGTACAAAATATCGAGGAGATGTAAAAAATGAATTGGAAAACACTTGGTTTGATACTTGTTTTGGCCCTTGGTTTGATTGTTTCGGGCTGTACACAACAGGGGACCCAGACAACAACCCAAGGCCAGGAAATAACCATCTATACCGGTGGAACTGGAGGAGTTTACTTCCCTCTTGGCTCCAGATATGCCGAGATTTTGACTAAAAACGATATCCCAGCTAAGGCAGTTACAAGCGGTGCAAGTGTAGCAAACGCAAAGGCAATTGGGGATGGAAACGCCCAAGCCGCGATTCTTCAGAACGATGTAGCTTACTATGCCTACAACGGCCTTTATATGTTTGAAGGACAGGCAATAAAGAACATTAGAGGCGTTGCAGCACTTTACCCAGAAACAGTCCAATTTATCGTTAGGGCAGACAGCGATATTAAGACTCTCCAAGATTTGGCCGGAAAGAAAGTGGCCATAGGTGCTCCTGGAAGCGGAGTAGCCGTTGCTGCAGAGCAAGTGCTTAAAGCAGCTGGTATATGGGACAGCATTGAAAAAGTAAATCAAGACTTCAATGAAGCCTCACAAAGTCTAAAACTCGGCCAAGTAGATGCGGCCATTATTGTTTCTGGAATTCCAACCCCATCAGTTAACCAAATAGCAGTGCAAACCCCAGTTAGAGTCCTTCCAATTTCAGATGACATTCTCAACAAGCTTAGACAACAGGGATATATATTCTATGTTAGACAAGTTGTGCCAACGGGAACATACAATGGTGTTGAAGAAGACACACCAACTTTAGCTGTTAAAGCAATGCTCGCAGTAAGTGCAGACCTTTCAGAAGATACTGTATATCAGATGACAAAGATTCTCTTCGAAAACTTAGACCAGTTAAGAGCTGAACACCAAAAAGCCCAAGCCATAAGCTTGGAAACAGCCCTCGATGGTATGAGCATACCACTCCACCCAGGAGCAATAAAATACTATGAGGAGAAAGGCTTAAGCATTCCAGAAGAGCTTAAAGGGTGAATCGCTTGAAGGGGTTTCTTTTTTTGCTCCCCTTTTTTGCAATACTTCTTTTTCCTGTAGACGTCCTTATAATTAGTGATGGGACTCACTCTTATGTGGGTCTTCTTGGTGAAAAGGACGTAGAAATCACGTACATTCACAGTGTTCAGAGAAGTGAAGTCATAGAAGAGCTTAAAGTCAATAAAACGGGTATTTATGCCATCGGGATGTTGTGGAAGGACTTTGGAGCGGGTCTTCCAGAGGACGTCCAATACTCGGAAAGTGGATATTATGTTAAAAAAGTCAACATTCCCCTCGGGAAGAGCCTCAGCTTTTGGTTTATTCCTTTAAATCACGCAAAGATTATCGTGAACAAAGATGTCGTATTGTCTATAACAAAAGAAGCTCTTGTGAATTTTAATGTGAAAAAATGCCCGCTTATACTTGCCATAATGGGGAGGTGCGGATATGGAAATTGAAGAAAAGTTTGAAAAAGCGGAGGAAATTGTAATTGAAAAAACGAGAACTCTTCCCCCAAAACTTGAGAATGTTATAAAACTAGCAGCAATTTTGATAGGCCTCTACGAAATCCTCTTCATATTTAACTTTAATTACACCCTTTATGACCTCTTCTCGAAAATGGGAATAAGCATCGCCCCATTAAAGATAACTTTCCAGACAAAGCAGGGAGAGGCCTTTGTTCTGGCAATGATTCTCTTAATAACGTATCTTCTCTACCCAATAAAGAAAAAAGAACAATATCTCAAAAGAGTTCCATGGTACGATTACATACTAGCAGCGCTTGGAGTTATTTCCTCAATGTACCTGTTTTTTGTGTACCAAAGGTACGCAACATACGCAGAAGTATACCTAACCGATGTTGTCTTTGGTGTGATGGCAATAATACTAGTACTTGAGGCAACAAGAAGAGTACTTGGGTGGGTTCTTCCACTTGTCGTGGTGGTGTTTTTGCTTTATGGAATAAACGATATAGGATTTAACTGGATTAGATTTACCCAACAACTGTATTTTGATGAAGGAATCTTTGGAGTCCCATTCTTCGTCATGACAGTTTACGTCTTTGCCTTTGTGTTTTTTGGAGCGTTTTTGCTAAAAATCGGAATAAGCGATTACATAACAGAATTTATGATTTCCCTTTTTGGCTCCCGCCCGGGAGGGCCCGCAAAGGCTGCAGTTATTTCAAGCGGACTAATGGGAACTGTAAGTGGATCAAGCGTTGCTAACGTTTTGACTACAGGAACTTTCACCATACCCCTAATGAAAAAAGCTGGCTATCCTCCAGAGGTTGCAGGAGCCGTTGAGCCCGTTGCCTCTACGGGCGGACAGTTAATGCCCCCTATAATGGGTGCAGCAGCTTTTATTATGGCTGAATTTCTTGGAGTTCCCTATAACAAATTAATCATAGCAGCTGTGCTCCCCGCTTTGGTCTATTATGCGGGTGTATATTTATTCATAGACCTAGAAACAAAGAGACTTGGACTGAAAGGAATGCCAAGAGAAGAGTTCATGCCTCTTAGATACTTCATTAGAAAGCTCTACATATTACTTCCAATAGCCGTTATTACAGCGGCATTAGTCTGGGGTATCCCTCCACACATATCAGCAATTTCTTCTCTGGGAATAGCAATCTGGGTTGCATGGATATCAAAGGACAGTATCAAAGGACATGAAGGAATTTACGTAGCTTCATTAATAGCAACCACAATCCTTATGTTTACCGGCAGAGAAATAGCATCACCAGTAACAATAGTCCTTGTTCTGCTCGCATTATCTCTAGTAGTGATGGCCTTTTCAACTAAATTGCTGGAATTTAACGAAAAGCTGTACATAAGCTTACTTTTCATTCTGTTCGTAGCTCTAACCAAATACCTGGGGATGAGAAGAGAGCAAATACTGCTGATGAGCGGTATCATGGGGATAGTTTTCTCTCTGATAGTTGGATATGTCTCAAAGAGTGAGGACGGCAAGAAAATGTACTCGGCTACCTACGAGTCTATGATAGATGCCGGAAAAACGAGCACAAGTGTAATGCTGGCAGCGGCAAGTGCTGGGCTTATCCAAGGAGTACTTACAATGACTGGGTTGGTAACGAGTTTGGGGTACAGGTTAATCGACCTAGCTGCAGGGAATCTCTGGCTTCTGCTAGTACTAACAATGATATTCAGCCTGATCTTAGGAATGGGAGTGCCAACAACGGCAAACTATATTATAACTTCTCTTGTAGCAGCTCCAGCAATATATAATGCAGTCTTAGGCTTACAGCCCTACAGCTCTCCCGTTCCCGGATTTACAGTTCCAATAGCTTTGCTTGCAGCCCACTTCTTTGTATTCTACTTTGGAATACTTGCAGATGTTACCCCACCAGTGGCTTTAGCCTCTTACGCTGGTTCAGCTTTAGCGGGAGGAGACTTCTGGAAGACAGCCTTGAACGCTGTAAAATATGCCTTAGCGGGATACATCGGCCCATACATATACTTTACCCACCCAGAAATGTTCTTAATAACTGTAGAAAAGTGGACATTAACAACAACTCTCCAGGTACTTTACGACTTTGGAGCTACACTTCTGGTTATGTATCTGCTGGCAATATCGCTTACCGGCTGGTTCAGAAAGAACCTTAGAAAAGAGGTAAGAGCCGTTATCGGAGCAATAGGATTTGGTGCAGCAACCCTTCACATAATTCCGGTTGCAATTGGAGTGGTAACAGTCATAGGACTTAGGCTTTTTGGCAAAAAGCTTATGGGTTGATTTCTTCTTTTGTTTTTTGCAATTCCTCAATTATTGACTGGGTGAGGTTCTGGATGTTCTGTGCAGCGTTTAAGACGGTTCTTCTAATGAGCTGAGTGACAAAAAAGATTATTATTAGAATGATGGCTATCATCATCAGGTACTCTACAGCCGCCTGAGCCGGCCTCCCCATTGCTTCATCCTCCGAGGGCCTGAGATATCTGCTTCGCAACAAAACCTGAGGCTATTATAAAGCCAATTGCGACTGCAGAGGTTATTATCACGAAGTCGATTATCTTATCTAAAATGTACATAAGCACCTTCTTTTCTTTTTCACTAAACTCCATTACAATCACCAATTTTAAAATAATGCATGGAGAACTAATAAACCTTACAGCTAAAAAAGGTAAAGATCAGTAGAGCATAACTTCAAAGCCAAGCTCGCTCAGCAGGTCAGCAAGCTCTTCACTGTCCACATATGCCAGTAGATGGTGATTGCCAAGGGTTCCGTCAATGAAGTCTTTTGCCTCTGTGATTTTGAGCTTCATTTGAGTTCTGCACCTGTGCTCGCTCATTTCCTGTTCCAAGACCTCAACATCAGCTACTACAGCTTTTCTGCCCCTGATTTTCAGGAGGGATGCCTTTCCTTTAGGAAGGCTTACCGCCACTCCAACTCCCATTCCACTCTCGAAGTGAGACCTGAGAATGTAGCCACCTATCAGGGGTGCTGTGCAGTGAGCAAGTATTATGTGATCGTCCCCGTAGTCTGCGATATTGCCCATAAATGCCGGCTTGTCAAAGAATTTCCTTATTAATGCCATTCCCAGTAGGGAGTTCAGTTCTCCCTCACATGCAGCGGGAATGCCCTCAGCGTTGAAGATTGCCAGAGACAAGCAGGGAGTAGCTTTAAGCTTGGTCAGCATCTCAAAGCATCCTATCGCAAACCCGTCAAGATTATAGTCCTCAACTATTTTCTTAAGGGCCACATAGATTCTGCCAGCTTTTAC
>LGET01000061.1 GCA_001507935.1 Thermococcales archaeon 44_46 | reverse complement strand
GTTAGAATTCATTCTCGGTTTGGTGGACCGCCTGGTGATGTGACTGAATGGCTTCAGGAGGTGATACCCCAGTTATCCTGACAGTATCCCATCTACAAAGAAAAAAAAGCAATATTTATAAGTAATCTCACTGATTTTTAATAATGAGTGGTGAGCAGTGTTGAACATTAATGCAATGATCAAGGACATCAAGGTGATTAGAGCATTCGTTTTCATACAAAAGGAAGTTTTCTTTTCAAGGCGCTTTGACTTAGTCCTTCAATTCGTCAGCTTAGGCTTGAACATTCTCTTCATTGGGATTTTTGCAAATCTAATCACAATCAACGCTAACATCTCCCAATATGGCACCACAAACTATCTCGATTATCTGTTAATAGGCTCAATAATCCACAACTTGGTATTTCTCCCGAGGGGAAGCATTTCCTCATTCGTTTTGGGAAGAATATTTCCAGTATTATACAATTCACCAGCTTCCTTAACAGCAATTTTCATCGGAATTAACGCCTGGCGAATTTTATGGAATTTAGGGTTAACTTTGATAATAACCACAATTTATGTCCTCTTTTTCGGATTAACCATTCATCTTAACCTTGGTGTTGTAATTGTCATTTTGAGCGGCGTTTTGCTAATTTTTGCCCTTGATCTGTTTTCGGCAGGCTTTAGAATTGCCACCAAAGCGACTCAAGACCCGTTAAACTGGTTCTTCAACGTTACTGCTCAGCTTGTTAGCGGGCTTTACTTTCCGCCAGAAGCCCTGCCAGGCTGGCTTCAACCATTATCAAAAATTCACCCTGAAACATACATCCTTCAAATGGGTAGGTTAACAATGGGAGGAGGATACTCATTGATTCAAATTCTCCCAAGTTTGGCAAACATGCTGACCATAACTTTTGTAATGCTCTTCTTGGGATATCTTACTTTTTTGTGGGGCTTTAATAAAGCAAGAGAATTAGGAACTTTAGGGCATGTGTAAGAGGTGTGATCGCATGAGGGTTCACATATTAAGAGCAAGCTGTGAAGAGGGAAAGGTAGTATTACTGCTTAGAGTAGAAGTTAATCTTGACCATGTATACAATGAAAGATTAACCGACTCAGAAAGGGAAATCTTGGAATTCATAATTCAGAAGGGTGAAGTCACTCAAAAGGAAGTTGGTGAGAGGTTTGGAAAAGTTAAGGCTTGCAGAATTATTCAAACTCTAGAAAAGAAGGGATTGATAGAACGGAAGAAGAATGGGAAAACTTATGTTGTGAAGACAGTGTGATTGTTATTCCACTGTTATTTTTATTCCTTCTGTGGTGTATTCTTTATTCTCATTCACCATCCATTCGTTTGGGTCGAGGATTATCTCTATGGGCTTTTCGTCAAGCTCGAATTCCACCCTTGCAGTTTCATCGACCCAAACTCTTTTGATCAACCTCTTCGATGAACTTTTTACTTCAACTTCGAGGGGCATTGTGAAGTTATTCTCATCCACGATATCAAAGCTGAGGAAGTATTTTCCGCTTTTCTCCTCTAACGTCAGGTTTTTCACCCCATAATCCGGCACTTTTGCAGTATAAAACCCTTCTCTAAAAAAACCAGTCCAAGTTTTGACCGCTAATCCTCTCGAAAACATTTTGAACGTCCATTAAACTACACTCTTTATTATGGCATCCCCTTAAAAGCTCTCTTAAGCCTTCAAAGAAAGTCTCATTGCCGAGAGTGAATTAGAGAGAACGAAAAACAAAAGCACCTTTATAGTATACTATTCCTTCTGTGTTGTTGATAGTTCCAACAACATATCTCTCATTTCCTACAAGTTCTAGACATGAATATACGTATATCTCACGCAATTGCTTCAATATAGGTGATTCTTTCTGTATCTCAGATAGAGCTTTTTCTCTTATACCTTTCCTACAACAATTGGCAAACCATTAACGCCTGGCGGATTCTATGGAAGCTGGAATTGACCCTCGTGATAACTCTCACCTACATCTTGTTTTTTGGCCAGGGATTCACTTTAACTTTGGTGTCCTTTTGCCATGGTGGCTCCAACAGCTTTCTAAAATCCATCTGGGCAGCCACAATGGATGCTTTCACCTTATCAGAAAATGTAAAAACTAGCATATCATTGAATTCTGAAGAGCATTCCGGGAATATCCCTAACCCGTTCGTCAGTATAGTTTATGAAAGCCTTGAGAAGCCGGTAAATCTTGAATAACCTCTCCTCTTCTTTGTTCCGTGGCCGCTCACCCCTGTCAGCGTGGGAAAATATATCCACAATGTTAAAGCGCTCCGCGAGCACCTTTGGAGTCACTTCCTCCATGAGCTCGTTTATGAAGTAGTAGATGTTGAATGCCTTATCTTGGTTAGAGGGATAAAACTTCCTGATGAGCGAGAAGGCCTTTAGGATAACCTTTTCCAAGTCTTCCGGCGAAAGTTCTTCCAGTGCCCTCATGTACTCACTCCGGAGCCTCTTTACGACTTCATCCTCTTCATAATTGCACCTCCACAGCTCAACGTTCCTCAGAATTTTCCGCGGGTTTCTCACGTAGACTATCCCATTGCTTCCATCAACTATGATCTCGTCGCTCTCTCGTATTACCTCTACGTCAACGCCCACAACACATGGGATTCCGAGCTCTCTGGCTATTATCGCGGGGTGAGAGAGAATACTGTCTACCTTCGTGACTATTCCAGAAGCCTTCGTGAAGAGGTTATAGTGCTCGGCGTGGAGGACATACGTCACAAGAATGTCTCCCCTATGGAACAGTCGTTCGGCTTCTTCCGGAGGTTGATCGTCGAGCACAAATCGTGCCCTCCCTTTAGCTATTCCGGGACTTGCGGGGGTTCCCCTCAATGGATACCAGTTTTCAATGAGGAGATTTTCTTCTTTACTAACCTTTAGCGCCGTTATGTCCCTCGATTGAAGTATCCACAGGGTTCCATCGTAGACCCATTCGATGTCCTGGGGTTTTCCAAAGAGGGACTCAACCTCAAGTCCTATGGTGAGAAGCTCCTTCATAAGCTCGTCTTGGACTTCATTGGGATTCCTCGGCAGCATGACGCGCTCCGCACTTTTTCTTCCACCTACGAGCCCCGCACCCTTTTCCCTTACGAACTCCACGAGGGCCTTATCTGGCCTGAGTGGGGAGCGAGTGAAGAGTATTCCAGAGAGCTCGGGAGTTATCTCCCTCTGGACTATTGCGGCAATCTTCACGTCCCCGGTAATGCCCATCCGCTCCGTGTACACCCTGACCCTCTCAGAAGTAGCGCTTTCAAATACTCTTTCTATTCCTTCTATGAGAGCATCAAATGAGTTCACTCCCGTGACACTCTCAAAGACTCCTGCAAAGCTTGCCTTCGGGCTGTCTTCAACCGTTGCGGAGCTCCTGACGATAACTGGAAATTCCCCTTCAAGGAGGTATGGAGAGCGGAAGTACCGCTCAACTTCATCCACCACTTCTGAAGGAAGCTTTCTCTCCTTTTTCCAAAGCTCGTAGGCTTTTGTCGTAACCACAAAGCCCGTAGGGACGTTGAAGTACCTAGTGAGAATGGACAGGCGATACGCCTTCCCACCGATTTCCTTGATACTACCCCCAGCGGAAAGTGAACGAACAAACATACCTCCTGTCACCTAACGCAGTATTCCTTCTTTTGATACCAATATCTTAACACCAAGCACACACCACATACCTCATGCATGTGAGGGCATTTGGGGTTAGGACAGTTAACGTATTTAGCTTCTTTAATAAGTCCTAAGAAGGGTATTTCTGATGGTTTTTTATGTTTTAGATCAAAAATGTGAAATCCTTTTATAAATACCGGCGAGACTCTTTCAAAAAGTTTTGGTGGATTTAAACAAGGTTTAAAGTATCCGTCTGGTTGTATTGCCATCTCACCATATAACACGGGACACGTCAGTTCAAACGCTGTTTCATCATATTCTTTTGTACGGAAGAGTTGGTAGTCTTCAGGAATTAAAAACTCGAGATTATATCTCCTAGCACGCCCCCGTATTTCCAATCCAGTATAGCTAACTGATGCTCCAATCTTCTTTGCAAAATCAACTATATTCTTTTCACCATGGTTGAGAGCGTGGTCAACTATTCCAATTTCAACCGGTATGTTGTATGCTCTAGCCAAAATTATAGCACGAAGTACTCTAGAATGGGTTCCATGTCCTCTAAATGCATCATGTATGGAAGGATTCATTGAATCAAGAGAGATTGAAATATACCATAACTTTTTTAGTGTCTCTATTATATCCCGATATTTATCAGGTTTGGACAAATAATGCTCAAGAAATATTCCATTGGTGGAAATGTGAACTTGGAAATTTTTAACAGCGTACTTAAGTATCTCATCAAAGCCTTTTTTAACAAAAGGGTCACCTCCAGTAAATGATATCACACTCACTCCATGGGATTTCAACAAGCGGAGGCCTTCTATCCATTCATCGACGGTCATTTCTTTATATTCAGAATGCCCAGAATCGTTAAAGCAATATAAACAGCTAAGATTGCAATTTTTTGTTATCTCAATATCAACAGTGTGTAAGTGGTATTCGTGGGGCTTATTATCTATTCTAGGTTCTCGGGAAAACTGCAGATATCCACTGTTGTATAAAAACTTCAAAACATCCATAGCGTTTTCTCCAAAGGATTTGATAATTTCCTTTGTAGGTGTTGATCCATTGATTGAACGTACGAGATTGCGTGTCTTGTTGTTTTGAAGGAGTATTCTCTCTCCTGTTATAATATCAGTCAAATAAGCATCGGAAACTAAGATATGAGTTGGAAAATAGGGATAAAAAGATAGAAAGTTCTTCATGTCCCCTCACTCATTCTGTTCCTCAAAAGCGAATATTGTGTGTCCACAGGGTTTCTTTCCACATCTACCGCGCTCTATGATTATATCGCCTCCGAGTTTTAACAACTCAAAGTCTCCTACCTTGAACGTTTCTTCAACCTTTACATCCATGGTATCACCTCCCTAAGTTTTGTATTATATTTTCCAGTGAAACAATAAATAAGTTTTACTGTAACCGATTTATAAACTCGTGAAACTTTTTTATAAATATTATGAAACTATCTACAAAGAAAAAAAAGAGCAATGCTTATAAGTAATTTCATCAAAGGAATTAAGGGAGCAAAATGATTGAGTCCGTCAACTTAACTAAATATTATCCACCCCCAATAAAATCACTCTTTGACCTGAAGAGTTTGAGAGACTTTCTTGGAAAGCCTAGAGAAAAAATCCCAGCTTTGATTGATTTAAATTTCAAAGGTAGAGAGGGTGAGATTTTTGGCCTTTTGGGCCCTAATGGTGCTGGAAAGACAACTTTTTGTAAGATTGCCAATGCCCTCGTAATCCCCACGAGGGGGAATCTTTATATTAACGGGTACGATTCGGTAAAGGAGCATGATAAAATCAAGGGCAAAATTTTCACGATTTTTGGAGGAGATAGGGATTTATTCGGGCTCTTTCAATGGCGTGTAAGCGTGGAGAAGAACTTGAAATTTATTGCAGAACTCTGGGGAATTCCCAAAGTTGAAGCTGAAAAGAGGATTAACTATGCTTTGGAACTTTTAAATCTCAAAGATAAGAAAAACGAGTGGTATCAAAAACTCTCTGCAGGGATGAGACAAAAGGTTTACCTAGCCTTATCTTTGATAATTCAGCCTGAAGTTCTCATTTTAGATGAGCCAACGGTTTATTTGGATGTGTTCACTAAGAGGGAAATATGGGATGTTATTTTAGAACTCTCTAAGGAATTTGGGACAACAATAATACTAACAACACACAACTTGAACGAGGCTGAAGCTCTATGTGATAGGGTTCTCTTTTTCAATAAGCGGAAAATCGCCGAAGGCAAACCAAAAGAACTTATCGAAAAATTCCAAGCTTTAAAAGCAGAGAGAAAACTTCTAATTAAAGTTAAGGGAGATGTTAAAACTAAGGATTTTGACGGAATCGCAGAAAGGATTAACGTTTATATCCAAAACGGTTTAACTTACTTGGAACTCTACATTAAACGAAATAATCTGAAGGACATTTTCTCTGTTCTAACAAATTATAATGTCGTTGATATTCAAAACGAGACAGTAACCCTCGAAGACGTATTTACCCATATATGCTCATTTGATTCCTGTGTTAACTCAAAAGTTGAGGAGAAAAGCTAAGAAAAGACTAACCAATTTGTAAAATCATCTGGGCTGGATCCCTTATTGCCGGCCCCAACCCGAGTATATACACTGCCAGATACCAAAACTTCCTCTCCTCTTCGTCGGGCACGAGGTATTTCAGCCCATAGTAGACCACTCCAAGGATGAACAATATCCATGGATAATATACAAAAGCTCCGAACTTTTGAACAAGAATGTTCTCAATCCAGTGGACTTCCCGGTAGCCGTAGTAGTGGATAGCCACAACTGTGGATCCTATGTCGAAGATGTGGGCAAAGACTGGAAAGAGATAGAGCTTTTCAAAGGGTCTAAATTTGTAATAAGCCAAAATCGGAAGGAGAAAGATTACGGTGTAAAAAAGTGTTAGCTCATAAGGTTCCCAGCTTTTGACGTTTTTTACCAGCAGGTAGTTCGCGTACAGGGCTAAGATAGTTCCCCATGCTACCGTTATCTTAGGATAAGTTCTTAGCCTTGAGTCTGCAAATATAGCGGGCAAAATCAATAAGAACGCTGTGAAAAATATTCCCGGAGTCAAAATAAGGGGGTGAGGTTTTAGAACTCCTCCATCGACAAGGGCTCTAACGGTTGCTCCAAACACAACCATCGGGGTAACCGCATAAAAAAGCTTCTCATCAACCTTTATCTTGAGGGGCTTTATTATCCATCTGTACGTGTAGATAATCGCCAATCCCAGAATGATTGCATAGACAAGGGTGTTATATGGATTGTAGCCCTCTCTCGTGTACATGGGTCTTATGAAGTACTCCCATATGAACCTCTCGACTGATTCCATTTTGCATCCCTAGAAAGCTTTCCTCTGCTTCTTTAAAGCTTTTTCTCCTTCAAAAATGGAAAGTTTAATAAAAATTGAAGGTCAATAATTTCTGAGGTGATTGCAATGCCGATGGGACCGCCATTTGTTCCTGGGGCTATTGCTGCTATGGGATTCGCAGCAGTGCTGATAATCTTACTAGCCCTAATAATTGCAGGGTTATTCCTTATGATTGGGGCAAAGTTTGCTGGAATAGAGGACGCAACCCTTGGAAAGTCCATGATAGCGGTTGTTGGCGGTGGAATCCTGGCTCTGCTTATAGGCTGGATACCGGTTATAGGGTGGATTTTAGGAATCATAGCGTACATCTGGGTCATAAAAACGGTCTTCAATACAGACTGGATAAAAGCAACAATAGCATGGCTAATGACAATTATTGTAGAGATACTAGTGGTGTTTGTTTTTGCATTAATCTTGGGTATAGGTGCTGCTCTCTTTTGATTTTTTAAATTTTAAAAAAGAAGAGGAAAATCAGTTGTTTTCTCTTTTTCTATACTCGTAAGCTATGTTGCCGTCAATTATCGTATAAACGTCCTCTTCGCCATCCTTGTAATGAAGGATCGGTTTGTCCAAGAGGTCAAAGGTTTTCTTCAAGTCTTCTTTTGTGGCCAGAATTACCCTTTTCTCCACATGAATTGGGGCTCCCTCCGTTATGTATGGGGATAGGTCTTTAAATTCGTTGTTGGGTCTCTGCGCTCTTATCGTGTAAACCCCACCCAATACGGGAGTTAAGAACAGCAGAGCCAGTATCGGAGCCACTTTCTTTGCAGTATCTGCGTAGAAAGGCAAGCCGACAATTGTTACTACTGTTCTCTTCGCGCCTTTTTCTACCACCGTTTTCTGCGTGCTTTCTTTTTCGTTGGTGAAGTAGTAAAGGCCAGCACTTGAGTCCTTAACTAAAGATGAACTGTGCTCAAAGCTTTCAGTTATTTCTCTTCCGTAAACATTCCCTTCAACATTAACCCTAGTAACAAACATTATGTTTCGGTTTAACCTCTTCAAGCCGAGCTGCTCCATTATCTCATTTGTCCTGTTTTCGAGTTTGGTCAGATTAAGCTCGTACTGTACAGCAAATTTACCATCCTTCAGCTCCCCAGACTTTTCAAAGAGCTTTTCCTCCCACAGAACTACTACTTCACTACCTCTGTTCACTGTATATTGCACTATTCCCTGAGTGTTGTAAGTCCCCCTTATTGAAGTGGCTGGAGCAAAGCGATACTCATATGTCAATACAAAGCTCTCTACTAAGGGAATGGGGTATTCTTCCCTGCTGAGCCTTTCTCCGTAGAGTGTGTTGTTCTTTAACAAAGCCACATGAATTAGCTCTCCCTCTTGAGTGTATTTGCCAAGTGTCTGCTGGGTTGTTATAACAGAGCTGGCCCCCATTAGCTTTATCGAATAAAATCCGAAAAATAAGAAGAGAACAAGCGAAACTGCAAGGACTTCTCTTCTGCTTACCAATTTTTTCAGTTTTTCTTTTATATCCATTTAAATTTCCCCCAGTAAATCAACCTCTCCCATGAGAGTTTCCATTCTCCTACTCATCTTCACAACCAATGTTCGCCTCTAC
>LGET01000060.1 GCA_001507935.1 Thermococcales archaeon 44_46 | reverse complement strand
AGGATTTCCCTCTGAAAACTCAATACAACCACCAATCAACCAAAAGACTTAAGTGCTTATAACTCTAACGATCTAATGGGAACTAGGGTATCTTGATTGTGGGCTAATTCCCAATCCTCCGGTCCAGTTCTCGTCTTCCCATCCTGGCCAGTTCGGATTGTCCATTGAGAAGTCTATAACTAGCATACCCCTCTCGTTAATGTATGCATATGGTTGTCCTGGATGCAGGTCAATGAGCTCAACGTCATCTGCTACCACTGATACGTGGACGCTTCTTTGAGCCCTGTAGTCTCTGAACGTTGCACTAGTGCCGAGGGCCATTGCAAAGGCCACTAACAGGCCTAACATTCCAAGTGCTAAAACTTTCTTCAAATCTTTCGCCTCCAATTTTTTCGAAGGGTGCCCCATTGACATGAGGCACCCATTGTTTTCTTACCTCTTTGGGTATATAGTTAATTCCGACTTACTCTCGGGTAATCTGTCGTTACTTTATAAACCCCATGTACTTTATTGGTCATCTGGATCTACTGATAACCCTGTAAGTCTTGAAGTGCTGAATAATCGACAAAGCAAAATATATTGCCGAGATTATCACAAGGGGTATGTTGTTGAGCCAGACACCCAAAAGAGCAAAGAGGACAGAAACTCCTGAGTAAAAGGTGCTCCAGCTTATGTCGTGCTTTGAGACCACTTCCATGTAAACGTCGACATCTTCCGGAACCTTAAGCAAGGTCACTGTGTTGTGGTCGAATTTTATTATCCCTGCTCTTTCCATTTTCGGGATATGGGTTTGGAGCAGACTTACATAGACACTCTTTCTGTGCTTTCTATCGTTTTGTCCTTCGTTTTCAGCTATAAAATCCACAATCTCCCTTAATTCGGCCTTCCCATTATTGTTCTGGAGGAACCTTAGGAGAAGCAATCTCCTGTCGTTCCCTAGAATCATTGAGGAGGGGCTCATTGTGTCATTTTCTCCATTTACTCCAGCCCCTCTTGGGATACTACTCATTACCTCACCAGCCGATAGTGTCTTCGGTGGTTTCCATTTCTATAGAAGAACTCAACTTTTCCTGCTTGTGACAGCTCTCTTAAAGTCCTTTCGACCTTCTGCCTAGTACATTCAACACCCCTCTCATTGAGAAAGCGAGTTAGGAACGAAACCGTTAGCTCTCCTTTTTCCTTAAGAAGCTGAAGAATCTCTTTTTCAATGTTAACATTTATTTCTTCCACAATACCATCTCCTGACGAATGTTAAGTTAAACAAATTGATTTAAAAACGATTCTCAAATTACAACAACCTTTTAGAACTTGTAGGTTTTAGCAATATATAAACCTTTCGAAAAAGTTCGATTTTCAATTTTTTAAAATTTCATCCTTTAAAACAGTCTGCGTAGCTTTATACAGTTTTAAAAACACGGAAGGGGAGATAATAGGGTTTAATAAATTCTGGAAAGGATTTAATAGTTATACAATACTTTAAGATCTTTGCATTTTATTGGATTTTATACGCTTCCTTTCAATCAAAATGTCATAATGGATTCATTTTTAGCTATACTCTCAACTTACTCTAAAGGAACTTAACAAAAAGATGGGAAAATATCCAACAGTTTTAGCTCATTCAAAAAATATAAATATTAGGACGTCAAAGTTTTATTGATGTCGATGTTCTTCAGGCCGAGTGATACCCCAAAGAATATCATTGAGATGCTCGAAGAGCTTACCCCGTTAGTTGGTGGGTTAGAAAACAGCAGCATAGCGGGAGTTATAACCACCGATGCCTTTGCCCAAACCCTGATCCAGTACTCTTCAATTGCAAACGCCCTAAATTTGGAAATTCCAACCTACTACCTTGAGCCCACCAATGGGTTTTCACTAAAGATGCTCAGCAAATTCTCAGAGAAAAGCGAGAACATCTTAATGGGTAAGGTGTACACCCTAGGGGAGCTTCTGGATGCACTTGAGATGGTTCATGATGACTCCTTTGTCTTTGTCTCGAACTTTGGGATTCTTGAAGAGATAGATAAAAAGGGCATGCTGGAATTGAGAAAAATCGTCGATAGGAAGGGCATATTTCTGATACTCTCCCACAATGCCCTTGAGATAAACGAACTTAATTTGATCTCCGAGTTTAGGAGGCTCTTCTTCATCCCTGAGCTTTTTGAGCATCTTTTGGTCATGAGGATCAGCGGCTATAGGGGGCACTATAGGTTAAATCTAACAGTCCTTAAAGCTCCCCCAGAGTTTGTAAAAAACACGGGAGAGCATAGCATACCCATAGACTCAAAGATAAAGCTGATTTTAGAATAGTTTAATGTACCCAACCCCAAGAAAGTATCTTGCATAAACTGCGAGGAAGAATAGGGCAAAAGTTATTCCGAGCGCTATGTAGTCCTTTACCTCCATCTTGATGTTATGGAGAAAAGTTCTTCGTTTGCTTGCTCCAAATGCCCTGCTTTCCAGGGCTATGCTGAGCTCGTGGGCGGTTTTTATTGATGCGACTATCAGAGGGATTAAAATGGGAACCGTATTTTTAGCCCTCTGGATAAAGTTGCCCCTTTCAAGCTCAAGCCCTCTTGACTTTTGAGCATCCATTATAGTTTGAGCCAGCATGTAGAGAGTTGGGATGTATCTGAGGGCAATAGTCAAGGTAAGGCCAATTTCATAGGGCATTCCCATTTTAATGAAGCCAAGGATAAGATCCCTTTGGGGCGTTGTCATTATCAGACCCAAAGTAAGCAGGGCAACCGAAAGAAGCCTTATTCCATAGCCAAAACCTATAAAAAGACCAAAATACCACGGCTTTAGAATAAACGGCCATATAATCATTGCAACTATGGAGATCGGGATGAGTGGTTTGAGAACGTTAAAGATTTCTCCAATGGTTATCTTACCTAGGATGACAAGGGTAAGGACTATCAGGAGGAAAAGGAGGGATAGAAGTATGGGAGAGTTAAAGAGGATTAAAGCTATTATGCCAAAAAGAGAGCCAATTGTCTTTACCCTCGGATCAAGACGATTAAGGAGGGAGTCCCTTTCAATGTATAGCGTGTACATCATGTTCTCATCTCCAAGGCTTTTACAAACTCCTTAACACTCCTGAAGAATCCCAAACCTATCTCCTCACTTATTGTGAGAAGCCTTGGCCTGTCTAAGTCGTATTTTCTTAAATCAAGCTCGAAAAACTCTTTAACGTCCCCATCAAAAACCTTTTTTCCTTGGTATAGAAGTACAGCCCTCTCTGCCAGCTCAAGAACCAAGTCCATTTCATGGGTTATTAGGAGTATTCCATGGCCTTCTCTGTAAAGTTTTCTGATTATCTTCTTTATGCTTTCGGCATTTTTTTCATCGAGTCCTGTTGTGGGTTCGTCGAGGATTAGGTATTTGGGCCTCATAGCCAAAATGCATGCTATTGCTAAGCGCTGCTTTTCCCCACCGCTGAGAGAATAAGGTGAGCGATCCTCATAACCCTCGAGGTTAACCTCTCTTAACGCCCATTTGACTCTCTCCTCAATCTCCTCCTCTGAGAGACCGAGATTTTTAGGACCAAAAGCAACTTCCCTAAAGACGTTCTCCTCAAAAAACATGTGCTCTGGATTCTGAAAAACGTAACCAACAACTCTTGCAAGCTCGGCAACGCTGTGTTTTCTCGTGTCCATGCCATCCACTATAACTTCACCTTTTGTCGGCTTCAAAAGTCCATTCAAATGCTTTGCGAGAGTTGTTTTCCCAGAACCATTAGGACCAACTAGGGCTATAATCTCGTTTCCGAAAGTTAAACTAACTCCCCTAAGGGCTTCTTTCTTCCCCTCGTAGATATGCCATAGATCCCTTACCTCTATCATCTTTCAAGAGTTTGAGGTGATGCTTTAAAAAATTGCCTCTGCATAAAATTTAAACCTAGTAGAAGTTTCACAAGTGGGTGATAAAATGAAGGCCAAGGAGATATCTTATGTTGGGCTCTTCGCGGCTTTAACGGCAATTGGGGCTCAAATAGCAATTCCAATTGGTACTGTGCCAATAACGCTTCAAGTTCTATTTGTTTTGTTAAGTGGTTTAATATTGGGATCAAAACTGGGATTCCTAAGTCAGCTAGTGTATCTCTTTATGGGCGCCATAGGACTTCCCGTTTTTGCGAACTTCAGTGGAGGTTTTGGACATATATACGGCCCTACTGGTGGTTATCTCCTATCGTTCCCAATTGCAGCGTTTTTAGCAGGATTGGTAAGCGAAAGAGGGAGAAGAATAAAGGACTATGCCATGGGCTCTGCGATAGGGATTCTAGCAATCTACTTGCTGGGCTGGTTGAGATTGGGACTTTTTATGGGAGGAGATTTTGAAAAGGCCTTTTTGCTGGGGGTTGCCCCCTTTATTCCAATAGATGCCCTAAAAGGGGGGCTTGCTGTTCTAATTGCCGATAGGGTTCATAAAAGCATTAAAATTTAGAGCCCCTTTCTAATATTTTCTTCCACAAATTTAATGTCAAGGGAATTCTTTACTCTAAAGAAGCTCAGCGAAACCTTTGGATTTTTCTTGATAAGTTCCTCTATACTTACCTTTTCGTAGTCAAGGTGCCTTGCAATGCAACTTAGTCTTCTCTCATTTTCGCTTAAGCACGTCTCAATGGCTTTTCTTAGCGCTCTTGCATTGTAGAAAGCGTGGGTAATTTCAAGGCTCCCATCTGCCCACACTGGGATTAAAGCATCGGCATATGATTCGTAAAATAGCGTTGAAAGATAATTCACCAAAAACGGCATCACCAAGGGCATGTTGCCCTCTACAAAGAAGATATCTCCCGAAAAGGGCAACGCTTTGTGAAGGGCTTCAAGCTTGTTTCTTGCACTCACGCCAATAGGATTCGAAACATGAAGTGAAAACTTTCTTAATTCGTCTTTTCTGACTACCGTAAAGACCTCATCAATTCTCTTCGCGTTTAAAAGCCTTTTCTCTACTATCTTTACCATGGGCTCTCCAAGTATTGGAGCCAGATAGTTCTCCCACTTTCTCTCCGGAAAGGCAAGTATGTATGCCCGCATGGGTAGAGGTAAGGCAGGAGGTTTAAAAGTCTTCTTGGGATAGATTTATAGCATTATGATGAGCATTATACATCTGGGGAAGAACATGGAGGAACTCAGCCCAGCCCTTGTTGTGCTATTATTCCTCGAAGATTTTGCGAGGGAAAACCCTTCAATTAGGAAAGGTGCCAAGTATTTCCAGTGGCAGAAGAGATATGACGGTTATGACGTTGCCTATTCCATTGTAGGGGCTACACTAGCTGAACTTGTTCACGAAGGATACATAGAGCTTGAATCCAAGAAGAAATTATTCAGGAAGAGCATTATATTCACCAGAAAGAGGCTGATCCCGAAGAAATACGGAGTCTTGGGAAGAGGGTTAAATTCAATAAGTGAATATACTCCAACGGCGCTTCACTCCGCTTTGTTCCTTGTGTTTCCTGTGTCTAGATTTCCTGCTGCATTCCTAGGGACATATATAATTGAAAAGGAGCTAAAAGATGAAGAACCAGAAAAATTAAGAAGTGACCCAGAAGTTGTGAAGTACAAAGAGAAACTCAAAGCATTACTGGAAGAGTTTAAAGAAGGTAATCCGGAGCTATGGGATGGAATTAAAAAAGAAGTAGACAAGGCATGCCAGCTGGTAAGGGGAAAGCAAGGCTATACTCTTTACTCCCCTCTAGATATGCTGGAGGAAAGAAAGAATGAAAGTAAAAATTAGGAAAGAACTTTTGGAGTATCTCCTACAACTAGCGAGAGATTTTTATCCCAACGAATTTGGGGGATTTTTAAGAGAAAAGGATGGAATCTTTGAGGAAGTCCTTATAATTCCAAAGGGCTATTTCGGGAAAAGCTCTGTTTATTTCGACACATGGCTATTGCCCCACGATGAAAACATAAAGGGAACAGTTCACTCGCATCCGGTTCCTTCCTCAAGGCCTTCTCGAGCAGACATGAGCTTTTTCTCCAAATTCGGAGGGGTTCATATAATAATCGCGTATCCCTTTAAGGAAGAGAGCGTAAAAGCCTACAACAGCGAAGGGAGAGAAATCGAAATAGAGATAATTGAGTGACGTTAGAATTCATATGAAAATTTTTATAAATGCTAATTTTCTTAAATACTGTGGTGACTCTCGATGAAGGTTAGGGAACTTCTTGAAGGCTTAAACGAAAAGCAGAGAAGGACCGTGCAAAGATGCTTAGCTTCGTGTGAGATACTCGATTTGGAAGAGGAGGTCGAAACTGAGCTTTCCAAGGATTTAATAGAGTTCGTGAAAGTCCTATCAAACCCAATAAGAGCGGGGATACTAAAAATGCTCAAAAACAGATGGATGTGCGTTTGCTTGATAGCAAAGGCATTGAACCAAGATCAAACCCTCATAAGTCATCACCTCAGAACCCTTAAAGGAATGAATCTTCTACACGAGAGAAGGGAAGGAAAGCTTAGATTCTACAGGACAAACCTTGAGGAGCTTAAGAAATACGTTGAGATGCTGGAAAAAGAGCTCCTCTAAAACTTTAATTTTTAGTGGGTGAGGATTATGGAGCGGCTCCAGAGAGAGGTAGATAACGTGATAAAAAGTTTTGGCGGATACTGGGAACCTTTTGAAATGCTTGGTGCGGTTGTTGAAGAGCTCGGAGAGTTATCGAGAGAAATGTTAAAATTTGAGGGTATTAAAGAAAGGGGAGAAAAGAAGAAAATTAAGGAAGAAATTGGCGATGTACTGTTCGCTCTTTTGTGCATCGCGAACTATTATGAAATAGATGCAGAAGAGGCTCTTCTTGAGAGCATCTCCAAGTATTCAACAAGGGATAGAGATAGATGGCGTGATAAAGAGTGAATCTCTGCAACTTATTATCCGATAAAATTTCTGTTCATTCATCACTCTGTTAGGGATTTTTCGAAATATTTAAATAAATTGGTAACAAAAAATGCATGAGGGTGGTTGTACATGAGGAAAAAAATTGACAAGTTTGATTTACAGATAATAAAACTGCTTTCGAAAAATGCAAGACTAAACTATAGGCAACTTGCGGAATACCTAAATACAACTCGCCAAAGGGTTTCAAGACGTTTAGAGAGATTAGAAAGGGAGGGGATAATAAAGAAGTACACAATCATTCCAGATTTTGACAGATTAGGGTATATATACGTGATACTTGGGATAACCCTAACCCCTGGAACCTCGCTAGATGAGCAGATAGAGATCCTCAAAAACGATGAAGATGTCAAGGTAATAGAGAGAGCCATTGGAGCTCATAATCTCGTAGTTCACCTCTTAGTGCCTAAAGACATGAAGGAAGTTGAGAAAAAAATAACGGAAATAACTGGGAGACTTAAAAATGTGGAGAAAGTTGACGTAACATTTGTGACAGAAGTTGTCAAATTTGAGCTCGTCTGAAAACTTTTCTTTTTTCGGCAATATGTGAAAGAAAAGCTAATAAAAGCTCGGATAGAAGAGACTGGCAGAGTCACAAGCGGTGAGTACAATGAACATTGCCACTGTTGCAGTAATTGCAGTATTGGGAACTTTGGCATATAAACTAAAGGCCCTCGATGCCAAAGGCACTATAGCAGCTGCACTTATTGGAGTAATGACTATCGTATTTGGGGGGATTTTCCCATTTTTGGCGTTACTTACCTTTGTCATACTTGGGGTTCTTGCTACGAAGTATCGTTTTGCAGAAAAGGCCAAAAAAGGAGTTGCCCAAGAAGGAAAGGGGACAAGAAGCTGGCAGAATGTTCTTGGGAATGGTCTTGCCGCTGTAATATTTTTACTAGTTGAATACTACACCAAGCAAGATGTTTTCTGGGCAGCTACGTTTTCCGCAATAGCGACTGCAAATGCTGACACTCTCGCCAGTGAGCTGGGGAAGATATTCGGCAAGGCCCCAAAAATGATAACAAATCTAAAGCCCGCAAATGTGGGAGAAAATGGTGCTATCTCATGGCAAGGTGAGCTCATAGCCCTAATTGGAGCATTTGTTATAAGCATTTTTTCAGTGTTTTTAACTCCTCAAAAAACGGAAATGCTCTTTGCAGTAACCCTTGGTGGATTTATAGGGTGCAACATTGATAGCCTACTCGGTGCAACACTTGAGAATAAGGGGATTATAAACAACCACCACACAAACTTTTTAGCCACCATCATAGGGGGAATAATTGGAGGGGTAATTTTCCTCTCCCTGCTGTGATGAAATGGCGGATTGCTGAATTGTGATGACGACCTTAGGATCTGAGCTACACTTTGTCTCCTTTTTTCCTCAATTCTTCCTCATAGATAGTCCACAGAGCAATTAGAGCAGCTGGAATTCCGTGTTCCGTTGCAAAGGTCATGTAAGGTGCGAGATCAATGACATAGTCTGCGTATCTAAAAAGCCCTCTAGGGATACCTTCTCTTGACCCTATAAAAACAACCACTTCTTTTGCATAGTGTATGTCTTTTGCAAGGTTTTCTTTTACTTCAGAAACACTGTGCCCTTTTGGGTCGGTGATTATGAGCAACCTTTTGTTCCTCCTTTTGTCCCTTATGACCTGATAAAGGTCCCACACGCTAACTGGAACTTTTTCTACCTTCCAGGGGTACGCCTCCCGCTG
>LGET01000059.1 GCA_001507935.1 Thermococcales archaeon 44_46 | reverse complement strand
GACAGACATAAACTTGCACTTGCTCGGGCCCAGTGTAGATGAATGGAGTTTGGAGTATCCATCGGAATATGGTCCCTACACCCTAAAAGAAATAGCCAGAAGTGACGATGGCTACGTAGGGGCAGGGTTATTCATACATAAAACAACAAGCGGTGGAAACGAGGAACTAATAGCAGCAAAAGCTATTCCTGGTTTGAATGTCTTGCTACTCCACAACGTGTTGTTCGAAGCAAACAAGAGCTATGAAACATTTACTGGAAAAGTAGGACTTGCAAGACTATATCCACAAACATGGGTAGAGCCTCTGGAGAGCAAAACTGGGCAAAAGAGAGTTACAGTAGAACTCCCAGAATGGGCGGGAGATATAATAGTTTCAGCATTCGGATTTAGCATGCCATTAGCATTCGAAAATGTTATAGCTCCACCAACTGAGTTCTCAGACTATTACACTGTTAACGTGAGTAACTCTCCAATCCTTGAGGTAGAACTTACCAGCATTTGGGATGACTTGGCAGGCTTGGATCTTGATCTATATGTATACTATAACGCAAGTGGAACTTTAATAGAAGTGGGAAGTTCAACTACACCCACATCAGATGAAAGAGTAACAATTAACTTCCCAGAACCTGGCCAATATGTAATTGAAGTATACTCATGGAGCAATCCAGCTCCGGGAGAAGCCACTTACAATTTAAAAGTCACAACAATACAAGGGACATCCCTACAGGTCAAAAACATAAAAGAAGAAAGCGGGGTTTACAACGTCGACGTTGCTTACAACCTAACAGATGAAGAATTAAACTCAACCTTGCCCCTCCAAGGAATGATACTAATTGGAACCACCAAGAACCCACTTCTCTTCCAAATACCGGTAACCCTAGTTCCCGCACCCTATGACGTCAGAGTAACAGGAGTCACAACCAACGAAATGTATTCCCTCGACAGCACATACAACATAACCGTATACTTAACAAATGAAGGGCCTTACAATGCCACTAACGTAGAGGTAACCCTATTAAGAGACAACGTTCCTGTTGATGTCAACGTGCTAGTTCCAACTATTGCAACAGGTGAGGTTTATAATGTAACCTTCAGCATTCCGCTAGAGGAAGCTACAGGACACACCTACAAAGTAGTTGTAAGCGCACCACACGACGTTAACACCGAAAACAACGAAGCTACTGTTTATATAAGGCCAATAAATCTTGAGAATATTCAATCAGAGCCCAATGTGCTAATGGTCGAAAGCTTAGGAAAGGGTTGGATAACCTTCATCAACGAACTACCAGGAAGGTATTACGTAAAGCTCAATGGGGAGACAGGAACAAGAATTACATTAGCATTTAAACTTCCAGCAGACACATCAAGCTATACGGTGGGAGGAAAAGTCATTGGATATAGGGAAATCAAAACAGAAAATGCAATAGTCCTCTACGTTGAAACAATTACATCATCGCCAGTAGAGGTATGGGTAGAATACACGACTCCCTCAATGATAATAAATATGCTCAGAAACATCGGAATGTTCTACACATGGCAGTACACAAAGATGCTCAAAGAATATGAGAAATTAATAACACAAGCAAAAGAAGAAGGTATTAGCGAAGAAGTACTTACAAAGGCAGAAGAGCTTAAGAAAGCTGCAGAGGAGGCATATCAGAAAGCTCTTGAGATTTCCCCAGGATCAATATACAGGGGACTAGGTGACCCAAGAGTATTCAGGCATCTTAGAAAAGCATATCTATTCCTAAAAGAGGCAATTGAGTTGTTAGAAAGCTCTTAGACCCCCTAACTTTTTACTATTTTATTTTGTTTTTTCCTAAATTGCTGGACAACTTACAAACAAATTCTCAATCTCTAGATTTTAAAGAAAAAAGTTTTAAACCGCTTTGTTTGTAGTCAGTAGGGGGAGATAAGTGAAAATCTATGTCAAGGTTTATCGTGTTCAGGGAGAAGTTCTTGTAGCAGCATGTGATGAAGAGCTTCTGGGTAAAACGTTTAGAGAAGGGGAGCTTAAATTGGAAGTGAAAGAGAGATTTTATAAAGGAGAACTTAAGGATGTTGACGCCCTCGAAGAACTTCTAGAAGAAGCCACAATAGCAAACCTCACCGGGGAGAGGTGCGTAAAAAAGGCCATCGAGCTGGGCTATGTAGATGAAAAGAGAGTCCTTTACATCCAAGGCGTCCCTCATGCCCAGATGGCAAAGCTGTTATAATTTCGTTCTTCTCCCAAGAAGAAATCTGCTGGCCTTGAGAGTGCCTTCCCTCTCCCACTTAATTCCTAATGGAAGTTAAGTTTTTAATCATGAAACCTCAGCTTGTAGTGGTGAGAAAAATGAGCGAGAGATTTTGCTACAGATGTGGGATTAGCGAGAACGAAGGGGGACCGTTGATAGACGGCCTCTGTCAGGTATGCTTTAGAAAGGAAAACCCCGTGCTTCTCATAGAAGATGAAATAAATACCGAGCTATGCCAAAACTGTGGGAGCTATAAGGTTAAGGGGACATGGGTTGATCCAAGGAATTACGAACTTGAAGAGCTCATCTTCGAAGTTGCGGATAATGCTCTCGTTGAGAATCTACTCCTTGATGAGAGAGTTAAAGAAGTAAAAATTATTCCGAAAGAGGAGTTTGAGGAAATTGAAGAAGTGCCCGTAGGAACTGCATATGTGAGCTTTGAGCCAATTGAGTGGCACATAGAGTACTTTCCGGCAATAATCAACTATGAAGTGGAAGTTAAAGCGAGAATTCACGAAATGCAAAAGGAACTTCACCATGAAAAGAAGATGTTAACAGTCTATGTAAGGCAAACAGTATGTCCAAGGTGCCAAAAATTCCTAGGAGGTTATTTCGAGGCAATTTTGCAGGTTAGAGCTGAAGATAGAGTCTTAACAAAAGAAGAGAAAGATGAAATCTCAAAACTAGTTGAGGAAAAAGTTGACGAAATAATGAAGCGCGACAGAATGGGCTTCATCCAAGATACTGTTGAAAAAGAAGAAGGAATAGACTTTTACATGGGATCAACAAGTGCTGCAAGAAAGCTTGCCCAAGCGATAAGGGATAAATATGGAGGGAGTATAAGTGAGGCTTATCAGCTGATTGGGCAGGACAGAATGACGAGCAAGGAAGTTTATAGGACAAGTGTTAGCGTTAGAATCCCGAAGTTTAGAAAAGGAGACATAGTTGGAGACAAAAAAGGCAATATATACAGGGTTGAAGATGTGAACGGAAAAGGGCTGTTCTTAAAGAACCTCTCTACTCACGAAAATGAACACAAAGACTGGAAAAGTGCAAAACGAGATAAAATAGACACAGTAGAGCACGAGAGACTGGAAGCTATGGCAACAAGTTCAACTCCGAGAGAAGTCCAGTTTATGGACATGAACAGCTATGAGACCTTTGAGCTCGAAAAACCAGAATTTGAAGTAAAGGAAGGAGAAATTTACAGGCTCGTTAGGGTTAAAGGGAAATATTATATTGAAGGGAAAAAGTGAGTAATCTAACGAGATTTATTTTGGAGTATTGATATAACCCTTTTAATTTTCTTGTCTAATTCCTCTAAATTTGCCGCGATTTCTTCTGCAGAAGCTGTTATCTCTTCAACTGCAGAGGTCTCCTCTTCCATTGCACTCATGGTGGCATTAACGTTGTCAGCAACTTTCTCCACGGATTTCCTGAAATCATTCAACAAATGAGAAATTTCTACAAGGCTTCCTAGAAACATTTCTATCTCTTCCGAATGCTTGCTTAATTCGTTGGTAATGTTGGAGACATTCCCGATAGCCTTCAAAATTTTCTCAATGTTGTCTTCTATTATCTTCACCGTAAGTTTTGTTGTGGTTTCTGATGCTTCAGCAATAGCTCTAATTCTTTCAGCAACCTGTCTACTGTCCTCTGCAAGTTTTCTTACCTCATCTGCAACTATTCTAAACCCTCTTCCAGCTTCTCCGGCTCTAGCTGCTTCAATAGCTGCATTCAAAGCCAATAAATTAGTTTGTTTTGCTATATCCGAAATTACTTGAACATTTTTAGCAACATCAACATTTGTCCTGAGCATATCGTTTAAATGTCCTCTAAGCTGTTCTAATTCTCCTTTCAAGTGTTCCAATGAGGAGCTTTCTTCTTCACTCTTTCTTGATGTTTCTTTTAATCCACTACTTATTTTCTCTCCTTTTCTGATTATATCCTCCAATTCCTGAAGAGTGGTAGATAACGCAGAAATAGAGTCCTCCGTCATTTTTGCAATTTCTTGAGTACCTAATGATATGCTCTGTGTAGCTTCAGAAATCTGTGAGAGTGCTTGAGAAACTTCGTTCATAGAGGTATTAACTTCATTTATATTTTTACCAGTAGTATCAAGTTCTTCAGTAAGTGCTTGAACCCACCCCTGCTCTAGGTATCCATTTCCTTCAATTAATCTTTGAATAAATTCAAGAAGAACATAAGGATCCCCATTAGATGCCTTGATGATCAGAGGCAAAATTTTGTAAACAACAGGTTTGTAATGAACTTCCATAAAATGATCAAAATCAAAATTATATTCCTCTAAATGTGCCTTTCCCGATTTTATTAAGAAATCTTTGTCAATTTTGCCGTAGCATAAGTCTCTGATGTAGTTTTTCATTGCTGTGGCATGAGCATTTCTTATGTTTTCCGGAACCTTAAGGTGATAATGGGTTGTATCAATTATTCGCTCTACATCGTCCTTGATCTTTTCATATACTTCCGCTAACGATACCATTTTGAGTACCCCCAGAGCCTCTAAAAAAATTTGAATTTCAACACATTATTTTGGATTTTTGTTTAATTATGCCTAAAAATCTCAATATTTAAAAAGAATTTTTATACATACACAAATATCTACACAAAACACGTTATTGTGTTCAGTAAACTTAAAGAAGCAAGAGTGCATAAGCAAAACGGTGATAAAATGAGGGTTATAGGCGTCGATCCAGGCACGAAGAGCTTTGACATTATTGGCCTTGAAGACGGAAAGATAAAACTCGATCTCAGCTTTCCAAGTGAAGTAGTTGCGGAAGAGCCAAGCAAAATCGTTAGGACAATAGAAGAATTCAGTGCAGACTTAATAATCGGTCCCTCAGGGTACGGAGTTCCGCTTAAGCACATAAGTGAATTAACTGAAAAAGACCGCTTTGAGATGACGCTAGTTAGAGAAGAAGAAATGAAAGAAATACCAGTTCTCATTGGATTGCAAAAGATGGTAAGCGAGATGGCTGAAAAGAATATGAACGTGTGGTTTATTCCGGGCGTTATACACCTTCCAACTGTGCCAGAATGGAGGAAGTACAACAAAATAGACATGGGAACAGCGGATAAAATGGCGATAACAGTTCTCGGAATCTACGACCAAGCCAAGAGGCTTAACATTGAGTATTCCGACGTTTCATTCGTGCTCCTTGAGGTCGGCTTCGGCTACAACTACGCTGGGGCGGTCAAGGGTGGAAAGATAGTGGACGGCATTGGGGGTACGATATTCCCCGGCCCGGCATACGTGAACAGCGGCGCTCTCGACGGTGAGGTGGCATATCTCATGGGAAAAATCAAGAAGTGGCACCTCTTCTGGGGAGGAGCAAGCATAATAGCTGCCGAGAAGATACTCCCACCCGAAGAGTTTGCTAAGAGGCTTGACGAGGAGCCTTTTGCAAAAGCCTGGGAAGCCATGAAGGACGGCTTTATAAAGGCAGTGGCGAGTGAACTCGCCGTTGTGAGAGATGCCAAGGAAATACTTCTTTCCGGCAGACTTATGCGCATAGATGAGATTAGAAAAGATGTTAAAGACCTCTTTGAGGAGCGCTTTGGCCTTCCAGTGGTTAAGCAGAGGGGCCTTGAGGGGAAAGCGAAAGAGGCCGCCCAAGGAAGTGCAATAATCGGAGACGGACTTGCTGGAGGAGAGTTTAAGGAGCTTGTTGAACACGTTGAGATAAAGAAGAGTTACGGAAGCGTCCTCGACTATGTGAAACTTCCTTTGAACATTTGATTCTTCATTAACTTTTTTAACCTTAGGTTTACAACCCTTCTGTGGTGATAAGTATGAAAAAGACAGTTGTTATCATAGGTGGCGGAGCTGCTGGAATGAGCACCGCATCAAGAGTGAAGAGGCTGAAACCTGAATGGGATGTAAAGGTGTTTGAAGCGACTGAATGGGTCAGTCATGCCCCCTGTGGAGTGCCTTATGTTGTTGAAGGAATTTCTCCAAAGGAGAAACTTATGCACTATCCACCCGAGTTTTTCATCAAAAAGAGAGGAATTGACCTGCACTTGAATGCAGAAGTGATAGAAGTTGAGCAGGGAAGTGTGAGAGTAAGGGAGAATGGTGAAGAGAAAACCTACGAGTGGGACTACCTGGTCTTTGCAAACGGTGCCTCTCCCCAAGTACCGCCAATAGAGGGTGTAGATTTGAGGGGAGTTTTTACAGCAGACCTGCCTCCAGATGCGCTTGCAATAAAAGAATATATGGAGAAAAATGATGTAAGGAACGTTGTGGTGATTGGAACTGGCTATATAGCACTTGAGATGGCCGAAGCGTTTGTGGTTCAGGGGAAGAATGTAACACTAATCGGCAGAAGTAAGAGGGTCTTAAGAAAAACCTTTGACAAGGAAATCACCGATATAGTAGAGGCAAAACTCAGGGAACACCTAAACCTCCGTCTGGAAGAGGCAACCCTTAGGATTGAAGGAGAAGAGAAGGTAGAGAAGGTAGTCACTGATGCAGGGGAGTATAAAGCCGATCTAGTCATCATAGCCACTGGAATCAAGCCAAACACAGAGCTTGCACGACAACTGGGAGTTAAGATAGGAGAAACTGGAGCAATATGGACAAACGAGAGAATGCAAACAAGCGTTGAGAATGTCTATGCTGCTGGAGACGTTGCCGAGACAAAACATTTGATCACTGGCAGAAGGGTATGGGTGCCATTGGCTCCACCGGGTAACAAGATGGGCTACGTAGCGGGAAGCAACATAGCGGGTGTTGACATAACCTTTCCAGGAGTTCTTGGAACGGCCATAACCAAATTCATGGATCTTGAAATTGGGAAAACCGGGCTAACAGAAGGAGAAGCACTAAAAGAAGGATATGATGTTAAGACGGCATTCATAGAGGCAAGGACAAAACCCCATTATTATCCAGGCGGAAAGAAGATATGGCTCAAAGCTGTAGCAGACAAAGAGAACGGAAGGTTCTTAGGCTTACAGGCAGTTGGAGCAGAGATACTTCCAAGAGTGGATGCTTTTGCAGTAGCTTTACAAGCAGGATTTACAACAAAAGACCTCTTCTTTGCCGATTTAGCCTATGCACCACCTTTTGCCCCGGTTTGGGATCCACTGGTAGTTCTAGCAAGGGTCTTGAAGTTCTGATCCCCTCTTTAATTTTAAATTTCTCCAAAAAAACCTTATTTAGGTTGGTGCCAAGTCAAAACCATGAAAGCAATAAATAAAGCCCCCTGTTTATACCTGGCGTATCTCTCAATAGCAATACCTTTAATATCAATTGCAATAGCAATACTTCTCTCAGATTGGTTCAGTATCACAAACAACGCCCTAAGCGATCTTGGACATGCCACAAGAAGCTCCGTTGCGCCGATATTTAACTTTGGCTTGAGTCTCGGAGGGGCTCTTATCATATACGTTTCAGCACTGTGCATATACAAAACCAGCAAAGCTTTTTCTGCCGTGGGATTCTTAGTTGGGTTTACGCTAATTCTGGTGGCTGTTTTTGATGAAATCTACAGGGGGCTGCACTTCAAAGTCTCGGTGGCGTTCTTTCTCTCCCTTGCAGTATTCCTAGTTGCCTATGGGGTCTACTTTAGAAGTTATTTGCCTATTCCTGCTCTAACAGTTGCGATACTGGCGTGGCTCATTCATTTTGCGTACAATATTCCAGAGGGAGTAGCAATCCCAGAGCTCGTCTCTGTATTTGCAACAGCCCCGTTTTACATTGATACGATAAAAAGGTTTCAAGTAAACTCATAATTTCGAATTTTGAGCTCGGTCTTTAATGCCGCTTTTCTCCTTTTTAGAATATTCTTAAGAGAAAAAGAGGTAGAAAGCTAGAACTCACTCCACAAATATTGCAGGCTTCATCGGCATTGCCTGCTTCTTCTTTCCACCCTTGTCCTCCTCTGGGTTTATGATTATTTCCAGCCCAGTCTCGCGTTCTATGAAGTCCTTTGCCTGCCTTAAGGCTTTCTCCTCATCGATGCGCTTGGGTTCAAAAGCTCTCTCCTTGACAAGCTTTTGAATCAGCTTTGAAACTTCCTTACCACGCTTTCTCATCTCTGGGTCTTTCATTACTTCACTCATCGCTGCCTTGAAGTCCTTCCTCTCCGCAACTATTTCTGCTACTCTCCACTTCCACTCTTCAGCTGTGTAGATGTAGGCTCTCTTTGCATTTTCGAGCTTTGCAACGGTGATAATTTCCTTTATATCATCGATTAGTGCCTTGATGTAGTCCTCCTCAAGTTCTATTGTTTCGTTCCACCATTCTTCAACCGGCTCTGGCCACTTGGCAAGGCTTACAAAGCCCTTTCCACCGAGCTTTGTCCAAAGTTCTTCAGCTATGTGTGGTGTAAACGGAGCCATCAAGCGAACCCAGATATCAGCAAGTCTCCTTAAAG
>LGET01000058.1 GCA_001507935.1 Thermococcales archaeon 44_46 | reverse complement strand
TTTTCAAAAGCTCCACTTTAAGAGGCTCGTGCAGATAATTAAACCAAACGGGGAAACAAAAGCGTTTTTTGTCAATGACGAGCTCAACATCTACACGCCAAGAGAAATGAAGCTCCTAGCCAGAGAGCACTTCAGCGAGGTCAAAATCTACGGTCACCTGAAGAGGGAACTCATGCCAAATGACAGAAGATATTGGCTTGTGGCAATTAGGTAAACTTTTTAAACCCCAAATCCCCTTTATTTTCTGGTGGTGCATATCGTCAATCGCCACACCGATTGCTGAATTCATTGAAAAAAGATTCTTCCTTTTCTGGTTATGGGACTTTCTCTCACCACCAGAAGGATTAACCTTTTTAAGGTGCGCTTTTGATAGGTTAAACATCTTCAAAAGAGGTGATAGAAATGCTCCCGAAGACCTACGACCCAAATGAGATAGAGCCAAAGTGGCAGAAGTTCTGGCTTGATGAAAAGATATACAAATATGAGCTTGACGAGAAGAGACCGGCTTATTCAATAGACACTCCGCCCCCGTTCACGAGCGGTACCCTGCACTTAGGCCACGTGCTGAGCCATACTTGGATTGACATCGTGGCAAGGTATAAGAGGATGAGGGGCTACAACGTCCTCTTCCCACAGGGCTTTGATAACCATGGCCTTCCAACGGAGCTCAAGGTGGAGAAAGAGTTTGGGATAAGTAAAGACCAGCCAGAGGAGTTTCTCAAGAAGTGTATAGAATGGACATGGCAGGCTATAGAATCTATGAGGAACCAGTTCATTAGAATAGGCTATTCTGCGGACTGGGATCTAGAATATCACACAATGGATGATGACTACAAAGCTCTGGTGCAGAAATCCCTTCTCGAGTTCTACAAGAAGGGTCTCCTTTACCAGGACAAACACCCGGTTTACTGGTGCCCAAGGTGTAGGACAAGCCTTGCAAAGGCTGAGGTAGGCTATGTTGAAGAGGATGGCTACCTCTACTACATCAAGCTTCCTATTGCTGGGGAAGATGACTACATACCAATAGCCACCACAAGACCTGAGCTCATGCCAGCATGTGTAGCCGTATTCGTTCACCCTGAGGATGAGCGCTATAAGGATAAGGTTGGTAAGAAGGTAAAGCTCCCGATATTTGAGAGAGAAGTACCCATATTAGCGGATGAGGATGTGGATCCGAACTTTGGAACGGGAGCTGTTTACAACTGTACTTACGGTGATGAGCAGGACGTAGTGTGGCAGAAGCGCTACAACTTGCCCGTGATTATAGCGATTAGTGAAGACGGCAGAATGAACGAGAACGCCGGCAAGTATAAGGGACTAACGACCGAAGAGGCAAGGAAAGCGATAGCAAAAGACCTCGAAGAGATGGGTCTTCTCTATAAGAAAGAAAAAGTACATCACCGTGTATTGAGACACACGGAAAGAAGTTCATGTATGGCGCCGATTGAGCTGTTGCCAAAGAAGCAGTGGTTCATCAAGGTGAAGGACTTCACGGATGAGATAGTTAAAGTGGCAGAGCAGATTAAGTGGTATCCGGAGGACATGTTCCTAAGGCTCAAGGACTGGGCAGAGAGCATGGATTGGGATTGGGTAATAAGCAGACAGAGAGTCTTTGGAACACCAATTCCCTTCTGGGTGTGTAGGGATTGTGGCGAGATAATCCCAGCGAGAGAAGAAGACCTGCCAGTAGATCCAAGATTCGACAAACCTCCAGTGGATAAGTGTCCAAAGTGTGGAAGCACAAACCTGGAGGGCGTAAAAGACGTTCTCGACTGCTGGGTGGACTCAAGCATAACCCCCTTAGTCATAAGCAAGTGGCAAAGAGATGAGAAGTGGTTCAAGCACAACTTCCCAACTTCACTGAGACCGCAGGGAACTGATATCATAAGGACATGGGCGTTCTACACCATCTTCAGAACTTATATGCTCACCGGGCAGAAACCTTGGCACGACATCCTTATCAACGGTATGGTGGCCGGACCAGACGGAAGAAAGATGAGCAAGAGCTATGGAAACGTTGTCTCACCGGAGGAAGTGATTCCAAAGTACGGAGCAGATGCCCTAAGGTTATGGACAGCTTTGGCACCTCCGGGAGAGGATCACCCGTTCAAGTGGGAGATCGTTGACTACAACTATCGCTTCCTCCAGAAGCTGTGGAACATATTCCGCTTTGCCGAAAGACACATCACGGACTTCGACTACGAGAAATACAAGGATATTGAGCTTGAGCCCCTCGACAGGTGGATACTTTCGAGATTGCACAGACTGATAAAGTTCGCAACAGAAGAGCTCGAAAAGTACCGCTTCAACCTGCTCACGAGAGAGCTCATGACTTTCGTATGGCACGAGGTTGCGGATGACTACCTCGAGATGATAAAGCACCGCCTCTATGGAGAAGATGAGGAAAGCAAGCTAAAGGCTAAAGCTGCGTTATATGAGCTCCTATATAACATAACGCTCTTACTTGCGCCTTTTGCTCCACACATAACCGAGGAGCTCTACCAGGAGCTGTTCAAGGATAAAGTCGGGGCTAAGAGCGTGCACCTCCTCAGCTGGCCCACCTATAGGGAGGACAGAATAGATGAAGAGGCAGAAAAGCTTGGAAAGCTCGCCAGCGAAATAGTTGGGGCTATGAGGAGATACAAGAACTCCCACGGTCTGGCTTTGAACGCCAAGCTCAAACACGTGGCAATCTATGCAACCGACAGCTATGACATGCTTAAGGCAATTGAAAAGGACATTGCCGGAACAATGAACATCGAAAAGCTCGAGATAATCAAGGGCGAGCCGGAGCTTGAGGAGAGGATAACCGAAATCAAGCCGAACTTCAAGACCGTTGGGCCAAAGTATGGAAAGCTCGTGCCAAAGATAACTGCTTATCTTAAGGAAAATGCAGAAGAAGTTGCAAGAACGCTTAAGGAACAAGGAAAAGTCGAGTTCGAAGTAGAAGGGCAGAAGGTTGAGCTTGACAAGGAAGATGTCGTCATAAGAAAGGCAGTGTTCAGCGAAGGTGAAGAGGTAGAAACGGCAGTCGTTGGCGATGCTGTTATCCTCTTCTTCTGACACTTTTTATTTTCCCCGTAATACAGTTGCAACAACGGGGTCTGCTATCTTGTAAGTTTCGTTTTCCTCAATTATCCAGCTCATTTTTTTCAAGTTCTCGAGCAACGTATAAAGTCTCGGTTCGGGTATTCTATCCCCCCTTACCCTTAAATAGTCTCGTATAAGACTCCACCTGCTGTATCCAAGGGCTATGGCAGTCAGAATTTCGACATATCTCGGGCTCCTTCGCTCCAGTTCCTTTAATTCTCCGATCACGAGACCCCTTGCGATCTTAAATGTTCTCTGGATGGCTTTTTCAAAGTCCTTATCCTTTAGATATTCTACCCCAAAAGTCACAAGCCAACCGGGTACTCCATCTAAAAGCCCTACGGCCTTTTTTATTTCTTCTTCGCTAATCTCAGCTCCAGCTTCTTTAAATCCATGTTTGAGAAACTCAAAAGAAGTCTCTCTGTTAAAAGGTTCCACAATAATCTCTCCAACGGGTCTTCCATAAAGCGGGCTCTCATAGTTTGTTATATCAAGGAAATCGTGGAGAAGTCCAATTTCCGAACCCGTTAAGATTAATCTCAGGTTTGGAAGGTTATCATAGGCATAAGCGAACAGTGTTAAAAGTTCTTTTCCCCCTCTTGAGCCATAGAACCGGAGATATTGAGCCTCGTCAAAAGCTATTACAAATCTTCCTAGCTCCTCCCCGATTTTGTTAAGTTCTTTGAAGACTTCCCTTAAGGAACTTTCCCTAGGTTCCATAGTCATGAATTTCAGGTCGAGTGAAATTTTGAATTTTGATGTTATCTTCTCTAGCAGCCCCGCTTTTGATTGAAGTTCTTTTATGAGGTCCTCTTTTGTTAAATGTCCGCTTTCTGCATAAAGTTCCCGGCAATCAATCAAAATTCCAGGATTTTCATTTAGATAAGCCTGCAGAATGGAGCTCTTTCCAACCCGCCGAATTCCCAATATGAGGGTTAGTGGGTAGGTATTTAAGCTTTTTTCGAGCTCTTCGAATTCCTTCTCCCTATCAAATATTTCTTCCCTTCTCCTTTTGGGTCTCAGGTCAAATAGCATAGCACTTACGCCCCCGTAAGTAACTTACGGTACCATAAGTTATAAGGTTTTCGGAAATAAAAACAAAAACAGCTCAGCAGTTATAGCACAGCATCATGGCCTTTTTCAGCAGAATAACCCTGTAGAGCTTACCGTTGATTAGTCTGGGAGTTGAGATCTTATTAAGATGCTGGATCCTCTTCCTTTCAAGGGCTACGAAGCCAAGCTCCCTCAAGACCTGAACGAAGTCCTCCCACCTTATATTGAGCCACTTTGAGTACTCATCAAAGAGCTCTTTTTCAACAACCAGAAACTTCTTTCCGCCTATTAAAAACCTCTTCTTGTGCTTTGGAAGCTCCTTCCTCAGCCTCCACTTCGCGTGGAGTGGCGACTGAACTTCTAAAACAGCATCATCCATAGGTTTGCCCTCCAAAACCATCTTGAGCAGGATTTCAAGGATAAGATTTATCCTATCGGGGACGCCGATTATATCCCCTTTTAGCGAGATTCTCCTCCTCAGGACTTTTATGCCTCTCTTTTCGAGCTCCTCCCCTATTTTTGGAGTGGTTTTCTTCTTCGTTCCTCCGGTATCGACGATTCCGCCGATTATAAAAGCTCCGGCTGAGAAGTCCTCCTCGCTCAGGTCTTTCTCGGCCCACGGATCGAGAAGCACAACCTTTTCTATGCCTTCTTCGCGAAGGAACTCCCACGTCGGCCCCTCGTAGGCAGTTACCTTATCTAATGGAAAGTTCGCCATTTCCTTGAACTCTTCGTTGACCCACGTAAGAGCCAAGCGTTCACCCCAGAGGTAATCCCTAATAACCCCGTAGCTTTGAGACGCTTGAAGGGCAACCTTCTTCTTTTCTTTTTCCGTGTGCTTCTCCCAGTGCATGAGGTCGATTATGAAATAAGGGTAGCTGAGCTGAGAAAGCTTTTCCTTGAGGTCTTTGCCGGTAATTACGATTTCAAACTTTTCGAGATGAGAAGAGCTCAAAGGTATGTACGCAAAAAGCGCTCCTCTTGTAGGCTTTCCTTCCAAGTCCCATGCTATTGTCGTGGGTTCTTTTACTTTTACAATTACCCCTTTTTCTTCAAGAAGGGCTAGGGCAATTTCTTGGAGCGGTTTTTCTGAAGACCTTTTGGGGATTCTTCTAGAGAGGCTCCCGACTTTGTCTATACCCTTCTCTCTTAGAAGTTCCCTGAAAACGTCAGTGAGCGTCCTCATGGCCATCGTTTTGAGCTGGGAAGAGAGTTTTTAAGGCTTTCTCTCGAAAGGTTGAATAGCTATCCACTCCTCAATACTATTGCCTGAACATACTCTCCAAAATCGTCCTCTATCTTTTGCAGAGTTTCTTTACTGAAGTCTGGGACGTAAACAAATACCAGCCGTTCTTTTTCCTCTGCAATGTACCCTTTTTCTTCCGCAATTGCCAAGACTTCCTGATTAAGCCTCGTCTGATTATACTCATACTCCCTAAAAAGCTCCCAAGGATAAAGCTGGATGTAAGGGCTGCCAATCTCTTCAAGTGCTTCCTTTGATGGATGGGCATAAAGAACTCTAATCCAGCCGTCTCTATAGATGTACATCTCCTCTCTTTTCTCGGAGCCTTCATAAAGAACCCAAAGAGGCTTGCGGGAAAGATCAAATATATAGATGCCAGTTCTTTTTCCCTCCCAACTATCTGCCAGAACTATAACTTCCACGTTTTGATAGTCTTTCAAAAACTTGATTTCAAACGATGGAAACGTGATGTCTGAAGTGCACATAATGGATGCGGGATTGCACTTCCACAGCTTGAAAGTGAGCTTTAACCTGTTTCCCTCCTCTTCACATGAAAGCAGTTTGAGATAGTACATCCCGCTTGTTCCAAAGCTTGTGTATATTCTTACATCCCCTTCAACGTCCTCCGCCCGGTTGTGGGTATAGTTCACGGGACAAAGAGGTTCCGGTTTTGTGAAGTCCTCGTCGTATTCTCCCCGGACTTCTATTTTAACAGCCTCAAGGGGGATGCCCTGCTCTTTAATAGCCTTCATGAGGGCTTCTTTGTTTCCATACGGGCTTATTGCAATGTGGATGTAGTTGTCCCTCACAATGCTGTCCTTTCCAAGCCATACTGCACCGATTCCATAGCTTGAATTCACAGCCAAGCGCTCAATTTTTGTCCTCCAGAGGTAGAGGTCATTTTCATCCCAAGTTTGAGAGTTATTCTCAGAGTCGTCTCTAATGGTGCTGGCATAATAGGCCGAGAAAAGCAACAGTATCACAAGAGCCGGTAGCATCAATCGTTTTATACTGATCATCAACAAAATCTACGTTTTAAAAATATAAATCAATTTCGATGGTTTCAAGAAAATTAGAAATGAAATCAAAAGGCAATTCCCATTTCTTCCGCAATCTTCCTGAGCCTTTCGATTCTTTTCTGGGTTGGCGGGTGTGTTGAGAACAGCTCTGCAAAGCTGACTCCCCTGAATGGGTTTACTATGAACATGTGGGCAGTTGCCGGGTTTCCATCTCTGAGGGGTCTCATCGAGACAGCGTATTCAATCTTCTCAAGGGCCCTTGCAAGAGCCCACGGTTTTCCGCTTATCTTTGCTCCGGTTTCATCTGCCAGGTATTCCCTTGCCCTGCTTATTGCCATCTGAATTAGCATCGCGGCTATCGGAGCGAGTACTATCAAGAGTATAGCTCCCAAAGCACTCCCTGCGTCTCTATCCCTATCCCTTCCTCCAAATCCTCCGAGCCAGAGCATCCATCCGGCCCATCTCGCCACCATAATTATTGCTCCAGCCAATACTGCCGCTAGAGTTTGGATGAGTATGTCTCTGTTCTTTATGTGGCTTATCTCGTGCGCTATTACTCCTTCAAGTTCATCCCTATTTAGGAGTCTCAACAGCCCCTGAGTGACTGCAACCACAGCATGCTTTGGATTTCTGCCGGTTGCAAAGGCGTTTGGTGTTTCAGTTGGTACTATTGCCACTTTTGGCGTGGGGATTCCTGCTTCTTGAGCCAATCCCCTCACTATCTCATAGAGCTCTGGGGCTTCATCTTCTTCCAGAATTCTTGCCCTATACCATGTGAGAACGATTTTATCGCTGTACCAGTAGCTGAAGAAGTTCATCATCAAAGCGAAGATGAAAGCAAAGAGCATTCCAGTCTCATTGCCCAGAACATAGCCTATAGCCATTAATAGGCCAGTAAGGAATGCCATCAAAACTCCTGTTCTAATCCACAGGCCTACGCCCATTCGTCATCACCTCCAAGTTTCAGATATGGAAGTACTTCGTCATACACTTTAGTCCAGTCAACTATGCCTACTCTTCTTTTTATTCCCCTATTCAGGAAGTCCAGGATTTCTTCCACGACTTCTTCGGGAGATTTGTTTGTGGTATCTACTTCTATGATGTTCTCGTTTTCATCTATGGCCTCTAAAAGGCACACGTCAACGAGCTCTGCCTCGACATTTTCGGCTATTTTTTCCTCGCTGTATCCTCTCTCCTTTAAACGTTCTCCTACCAGTTTTGGATGAGCTCTGAGTATTATAATCTGATCGGCTGGCATCAGGTGGCTCAGGTGCCCGTCAAGTACCACATCCTTGTCTTTGAGCTCTTTTTCAACATAATAGGCGAGTTCATCAACTTCAACTTCAAGTTCTTCCCCTCTCATCTCGCCCACACCGTGTTTTAAGGCAAACTCTCTAAGGTCTACGTAATCGTAACCCAATTTTTTGGCTAAAAGTTTTGCCACAGTTGTTTTTCCAACTCCGGGTGTCCCGCTCACGGCAATTATCATGTTCTCTCACCTCTATCTAATTTATTGACCCAAGGTTTTTAAAGATATGGTTTTTTACGTCTTTTGTCGATGTAAAATTAGTCGTTAATCGAAAAATTTTTAAGGAAGCAAAGCGTATATGTTCTGGTGGTTCTTTATGAAGGAAGATAGGCTTTTGCAGAAGAAACTTGAGATTATTAGGAAACAAAAGGAAAAACTTATGCTTGAAGAAGCAAGAATTTTGAGAATTCTCATGCAAGAAAAGATGAAAAAGAGCGCCGGCTAAATCAGAAGACGTTAACTTTGTCCTCCAGTATCATTTTTTGTATTTTTGTTATATTTGCAAGCCACTCGTCTGCGATTTCATAGGCCTGTCTTTCGAACTGCTCAACTTTGTAGCCCGGCTTTGGAATTACCTGGATGCTTGCGACAAGAGGCTCGTCAATTGGCTTTCCTATCTGGCTGAGAATTCTCACGTAGGCTTCTTGCACTCCTTCTATCTGCTCGGCAATGTCATTGGCTATTAAATTGGCAAGAATGTTGTAAATCTTACCCACGTGGCTGACGGGGTTCTTACCAGCCGCTGCCTCCATACTCATGTGCCTGTTTGGAGTAATGAGACCATTTACTCTGTTCCCTCTACCCACGCTACCGTCATCTCCAGCCTCTGCTGAAGTTCCCGTAACGGTTATGTAGTAGATGTCGTTTTCTGGGTCGTCAGCAGTGTTAACGTAAATGTTGACCTTTCTCTCTGTGTATTGGGAAACGAGCTCCCTAACTGCGTTATATATTCCCTCCTTGACCTCCATGTACTCCTGTGGGTTCTGAACCTCGCTGTCAACTATGGCAGCGGCAAT
>LGET01000057.1 GCA_001507935.1 Thermococcales archaeon 44_46 | reverse complement strand
GTGAGTGTTTTTCGGGTAGTGTTTGCTGATTATCGGGTAGATTTCGGATTTTATGATCAGGATTTTCCTCTGAAAGCTCAATACAACCATCAATCAACCAAAAAACTTAAGTGCTTATAACTCTAACGATCTGATGGGAACTAGGGTTTAATTTTTTCTTTAGTTTATCAGGGGTGATGAACTTGATAACTTGGTACTTTGATGTTGAGTATTTGAGAAAAAATCTGGAAATTGAGGAGATAACAACTCAAGGTAAAACTCCCATGCAGCTTTCAACAATATTGAAGTTGTTTCGTTTGCCCGCAGGGAGGTACTCATTAAAAATATTGGGAAAAGAAGTGCTTGCAGATGATTCCGGTGAAGCGATATACTTCCCCAGCGTTCCCCAGGATGCATTCCTCGTGAGCATCTATCTCCGGGGAGCTTTAGAGAAGTTTAACCAAGAGATTGCTACAAAGACCTGGTTTGTTGAATTTTTACGAAAATACGTTTATCCTCCTGAAATCAGAAGAATTCCAGATCCACGGCTAAGAGAGGTTCCTATAGAAGAACTGAGACGAGAATACTTGTTAGAGTGTCCAGATGTTAACGGATACGTTTTTGACGTTACATTCGGAAAGATTTTGAGCCCGGTGGTGTTTAAACTCCAAGGAGAAAAAGTGTTTATATGCTCGGAACTTTACTTTGCGGATAAAGGCAACATCCTTAACCCCAAAAGGGTAGTGATAGAGGGTGATGCTGGCTCATTGTCGAGAGCTTTCCTGAAAATGGGAGAAGAGACTTTAAAGAGTCTAGTTGAACTAGGTGAACTGCTACCTCCGGGAGCGTGGAAAGAGCCATTGGCGGAATACATTGAAGTTCTTAACACTTTCAGAAAGTTTAGTCTTAGTCTGGTAAGAGGCAAGCGTACTTAAACGGCTGGGATGCCAACGATGCTAAAAAGCTTGCAGAGGATTTTGACGAGGGGTACAGGGGTTTCAGGGCACACTTCAATGGGGCAAACCTTGATTGTGGAGTATTCGAAGGAGGAGATGTTATCATTGATGCAAAAGGGGCAAAACATATTATTTTTAACCACCTCATGAAAAAGCCTGGAAAAGATCAGTTCACTCACATTTCCGCCGTGGATCTTTTAAACGAAATGGGCAAGGTTATAGAAAACCCAGACAAAATTGAATGCGGAGACATTGTCAATGGAAAACAGAGAATAGTACTTGTTAAATATTCCCCAAAGCTGGGAAAGAAAGTGGTGGTAGTGATTGAGAGAATCAAATGGGGGATGTACCGGATAGTTACGGCATTCCCACCATCTTCAAGGAGATATTGACAGGGAGGTGATTTCAATCTTTGCCTTTTCATTTTCCCCTCGAGATGGAGATAGGGGATTTCCAGTGCTGGTGCTCGAAGAGGGGCCAGTTTTCATCAGTGAAGACCCAGTGACGCTGGATGAATTCATAAGCTCCCTAAAGGCACTCCACTCGATGGATGCTCTCCCGAAAAAGCTCTGGGACTTGAAGATAATGGCTGAGGGTGGATGGGTTCACCTGACCCTTCGGGATGGTGGGGAAGTACAGGTCACCCGCAAAAAACTCGTCAAGACAATCCGAACTTCCATCCAGAACCTGAAATTGGTTCTTAATAATAAACCCGTGCGGATGGAGTGGCTCAAGTTCAAACTAAAGCCGCCTTCCCATGAAGTTCTTGAGATGTTCGGTGAACCTGAGGATATCATGGACGAGTACGAAGTTCAAGTTTACGGGAGCACGTACGTACTGGAGGCGTTTGTTAATCTCGAGGGGTACGTTGAGGAGCTTAAACTTCTCAGGGCGTTTGTGGCGGATGGCAAACTGCCTGCGGAGGAGTGGCGGGTAAAGTGGAACGTTGATGGTGAAATCAAGAGGCTGTCTTCCAAAGGGGTAAAAAAGCCGGAGGATAGGGGCCTTCTCCGCGAACTGGCGGGCCTTAAAAAGCTCTCAGCAGGAGCGGCTCCTCCTTTCGTTCGCTTTACCCTTTCAACCTATGACCCCTTTGAAGTTCTCTATGCGGCAGACTCTGGAAAGGGAGAATTTTTGCTGGCATTCGTCCTGTATTCCGGTATGGCAGTCAAAGTCCCAAAGAACGCTCTCCTGAGGGCCATCGATGAGGCCATCAAAGATGCAGAAAAGGAACTTAAAAGGGTAAAGCTATCTGGGAGGTGAGCTCATGTCCTTCTCCTTTATCTTCTTTGGCTTTGAGGAGGCTCTCAGGGGTGAGGTGCCTGCGGATACCCTGACCATTGCCATCAAACACGGGATGAAAACAGAAATTGGCACAATTGCCAGGAAAGGTTCTGAGAGAGTGGTGATAGAGTGCAAGAGAAACGCACATAAAATAAGCGAGGAACAGCTTGCAAAGTACGCTGAGTACGCCATCAATAAGGGAATCAGAAAGATTGAGGTGTACTATGCTGGAGGCATTGAGAACATAAGGGGCTACTATTACTACACCCAGTACCTGCCAAAGGAGATAAAGTCCAGGTTTGGTGTGGACGTTGAAGTGCGTTACCTAGCTTCAGAATTCGACTGAACATGTTTCTTTATTTCTCAATTATGTAATGAATCCTGGGGGGGAGTGGTATGGGAACCACGTATTATGTTGTCGCCGTGTTTGATAAGCCTTGGGGAGAAGTGCTTGAGAAGCTCTCGCGCGAGTTCAAGTACACTCGCGAACTCGCGTACCAGCGGGAAAGACGAGAAGAGCACCTGAAGTTCATCTTTGATATGAGGGGATTTAGGCTGGTTGCAGTGGGAGAACTGCACTACGAGCTGAAAACCACCGAGGAAGATTCCTTTGACTGGCTTGAGGTTGAAACGTACTCAAAGGAGAACATGACGCTCCTCCAGATTGGAGTCTCCACCGGCAGGTGGCTGTTCGTCCTGAGTCCCGAACTTATGAAGTTCCTCGGAAAGCTGATGGGGGTTGGGGCGGTCCTCATCTGTGGTTACACGGACGATCACGACCTCAGAGATGCAGGCTTTGAAGAAAACAACCAGTTTCTTTTCTACGAATGGTTAGTTGAGACTGTGAAAAGGAAAAAGCTTGAAATCGTTCCTTCGGGCGTTACCATAGTGAAGAAAGAACTCTTAGACTTGGAGGACGGTCTCTACGAGCTGATTGAAAGACCCGGACGGGAGGAGGAAGATTATGTCCTAATCAAGAGATTGGATAGTTATAAAATACTTGTTTCAGTAAGAGAAAGCGATTTAACTGATGAAGAGAGCTACCGAGAGCTAATTGAAGACAAAACATGGCTCAGCGGAGACATAACCACGTTGATCTTCAAGCGTATTGGAAAGAAAATTAAAAACGAATTCTTAATCAAGAGGGCCGAGGAATACTTTAAAGCTCAAACAGGGGCTGAACTATATTGAGCGGGTGATGGCCCCCGCCAAAGTTCGGTGGCTTTAATGATTAACAAAAATAAATCCCTCGTAGGTTGAGATTACTAAAAACAAACCTCAATGGAAATGTTTTGAACTGAACTATCTACCTTCTTACAGCCTTTTCAGTTCTTCCATCATCTCTTTGAACTTCTCATCGCTCATGCCGATGAGCTTCTTGGCCTGTCTCAGCGTTACCGTCCTTGCGAGGGTTTTTCTGAGCACAGGGTTCTGGAGCGGTGAAAAGCCGTACTTGACGAGTATATCGAGGGATTCAGGGTAAGCTTTGAGGAGTTTCGCCACGTTGGTGTCTTCCGTTATCTCCTTCAGCTCCTCATCGCACTCTTCAACCTCCATTTTCAGCTCTTTTGACCCCTCTGTCTTTGTGACCTTCAGCACGAAGAACTCTCCCACTTTGTTCAGCTCCACTTGATAGCCCGCTTCCTCAAGCTTGGGTATTATATCTACAAAGGGTTTGTCGCCAAGTACCTCAAGGGTCTCCCCGGTTTTGAGCCTCTCAAGGTTTTCCAGTATCATGAGGGCAGGCTGTGGAGGTTTCAAACCCCTCACATCCAGCATCATTTTCCATCACCGCCCCCATTTATGACATTTGGCATATAAACTTTGCTGGGCAATTCTGTCCAGAAAGGCTTAAAAGCATTTGATATGACATACGTCATGAAGGTGGTAATATGAAAAGTGTGAAACTCTTGGATGGAGTCTACTGGGTTGGTGTTAAGGACTGGAGCAGGAGAATATTTGACTCCCTCATCCCCCTCCCGGAAGGTACCTCTTACAACGCCTACCTCGTGGTCGGCAACGAAAAGAGCGCCCTCATAGACACGGTGAACCCGGGTTTCGAGAGAGAACTTGAGGAAAAGGTCAGTGAGATACTCCCTTTTGAGGAGATAGACTACGTGGTCATGAACCACGCTGAGCCTGATCACGCGGGTGCAATACCCTACATAATGGAGCGTAACGGGAAGGCCCTCCTCATCACAACGGAAAAGGGAAAAGAGCTCGCAAAAGCATACTACAATGTCCCCGATGAGAGGATAATGGTCGTAAAGGACGGGGATGAGGTAGACCTCGGAGGCAAAACGCTCCGCTTTATAGAAGCTCCATGGCTCCACTGGCCGGAGACGATGTTCACATATCTCGTTGAGGACAAAGTGCTGTTCCCATGTGACTTCTTCGGTGCTCACACTGCCCACGGCCTTTACGATGACGAGGTTCCCTCCATAATCGAGTACGCCCAGAGGTACTTCGGTGAGATCATGATGCCCTTCGCAGGCATGGCCAAAAGAGCCATGGAAAAGCTCAAAGGGCTGGAGATCAAAATGATAGCCCCGAGCCACGGTCCCATCTACAGAAACCCGGAGAGGATTCTAAAAGCCTACGAAAGCTGGGTGAAGGGAGAGACTAGGGAGAAGGTGCTTGTAGCTTATGTGAGCATGTGGGGCTCCAACAGGGAGATGGCGAAGGAGCTGGCTGATTTACTTGTGGCCAAAGGGATTGACGTTAAGGTTCACGACCTCGTGAGCGCCGACATCGGGGAGCTTGCAAAGGACCTCGTTGACTCAAGGGCCATAGTTCTGGCGGCTCCTACAGTGCTCGGGAGCGCCCATCCGCTCGCCGTTTATGCCGCCTACCTCGTGAAGGCCCTGAGGCCCCCAGCGAAATATGCCGTCTTAATAGGCTCCCACGGGTGGCACGGGAGGAGCATAAATGCAATACTGGAGATTCTGAAAGGTGCAAGCCTTGAACTGCTCGGGACGATAGATGTCCACGCGAGGCCGAAGGAAGAGGACTACAAAGCCCTCCACAGCTTGGCCGACCTCCTGGCGAAAAAGGTTAGGGGTGAGTGAAATGACCGAACTTTTGAACACCCGCGAGTACAAGAAGGAACAGCTCAAGAAGCTCCTCCTAAGGATACACGAAGGAGAGAGTGTTGAGAAGCTCAAGGAAGAGTTTAGAGCAGTTTTGAGCAACATCTCTCCGCTTGAGATACCCCTCATCGAGCAGGAGCTTGTGAAGGAGGGAATTTCCGCCAGGGATATAGCCAAGATGTGCGACCTTCATGTCGAGCTGTTCCGTGAAGCAGTCAAGGGAACCGAAGAACTAGAAGAGAAAGATTTGCCTGAAGGTCATCCACTTAAGACCCTATACCAGGAGAACAAGGAAATAATGAAGGACTCTGAGATGCTCAATCTCTATGCAAGAACTTTGGCAACAACAAAAGACGAACGTATGCGTAAAGAAATCCTAGGCGTTCTGGAGGAGATAGTAGACAACTTGAGAATGGTCGGCTTCACCCACTACAACCGCGAGGAGATGTTGATATTCCCGTACATAGAGAGGAGAGGCCTGACTGCCATAGCCACAGTCCTCTGGACGAAGCACGACGAGATAAGGGCCATGATAAAGCAACTTGCAGAGCTTTTGAGAAAGAGGGAGGAGATGCCCTGGGAGGGGTTTGTGGAGAAATTCAAGGCAAAGGCCGGTGAAGCGGCCTTCGCTTTGAGTGACATGGTTTTCAGGGAGAACAACATCTTCTACCCAACGCTCAAGGCTCTCTTAAGCGAGGGCGAGTGGAAGGCAATAAAGATGCAGGAAGATGAAATCGGCTACTACAAGGTAAAGCCGCCGGAGTGGGATCCGGGTGAGGACGTTAAGCCCCTCCACCCCTGGGAGATAAACCCCGAGCTGAGCGTTGAACAACTCCTTACCCTCCCGAAGGAAGTCCAGCAGGCCCTTAGAGGTCAGCCTTTAGAGTTCGATAAAACCCAGCTAAAGCGTGAGGGAGACATAGACCTCGGAACGGGCTATCTGAATTTAGAAGAGCTAAAGGCGATCTTTGAGGCGCTCCCTGTTGACGTGACCTTCATAGACAAAGACGATAGGGTTAGGTTCTTCTCACCCGGAGAGAGGATTTTCACGAGGACACCATCGGTGCTCGGAAGGCCGGTTCAGCTCTGCCACCCGCCGAAGAGCGTTTACGTCGTCAACAAAATCCTCAAGGCCTTTAAGGAGGGAAGGAAGAAAGAGGCAACCTTCTGGCTCAGGCTAAGAGAAAAGTACGTTTACATCAAGTATGTTCCTCTGTTCAACGAGAAAGGCGAGTACATAGGGACGCTTGAGATGACGATGGACATTGCGCCTTACAAGGCGATAGAAGGGGAGAAGAGGCTTTTGGACTGGAGGGACTGATATGCTTGTGGTTAGGGCTGAAGAGGCCGAGCGTATTGACAATCCTCATGGTGCTGACGTTAGAGCCCTGCTCAAGAGGGAAAATGCAAAGGTAATGCTTGTCACTTTAAACCCAGGAGAGGCTTTAGAGAGGCACACAACGCCAGTTGATGCGTTTATTTACATCATAAGGGGAAAAGCCCTCGTGGAGGTTGGGGAGGAAAGCGAGGAAGCTAAAAAAGACTTCCTAGTCTTTCTTCCAAAAAATATTCCTCATGCCGTCAGGAACGCGGGCAGTTTGCCCCTGAAGTTTTTGGTTGTCAAGCTCGGCTAAGCTTTTATTTTTTCAAAACTCGTATATTTGTGAGGTGTGAAGTATGGAAAGAAAAATTTTTGAGAAAAGAATAAACCGGTTCCAGGAGCTTTTGAAGAGGGAAGACATCGACGGTGCCGTAATAAGAACGCTCTCGACTTTTGTTTACTTCACCGGCACGAAGTGGCTTAGGCCAGCCCTTTTAATACCTCAAGAGGGAGAACCAATCGTAATCGTTGCCAAAGGAGAAGCCGAACGTGACGTTATAATTGATAAAGAAGGGGCAAAACACATTATTGAACGGCACATCTTAGAAGAAAAGTGGAGATACAAGTCAAAATTCAAGTACTTAACTGCGGACATGCTTTTCCAGATGCTCAGGGAGACGATTGAAACTGGGAACTCCTATTGCCCAGGATCAAGCAGTAAGTATAAAAAATTAGCCCTTGAAAAATATTACCATGGAATGGGAATGAAGAACAAGTTAAGAGTCGTGATTCAATTGAAAAATGGGATATATAGGATTGTCACGGCATTTCCAGTAGATAGGTAAGCTTTTTACTTTAATTTTTTGCCTAAGGAGGTGACGATATGAAAGAGTTTGAAATTAAATTCAAGTTTTATGGTGGTTATGAGACATTTGATAGGATGGGAAGAGAAATCATAGAGCACGGGCTTGAAAATGGTGAGAGCCCTGATGTGATCATCACTAAATGCTTGGAGGAGTATGAAGCGTGGATGTATTACAAAGGGAACGAAATATTCCAAGCCACAGTTGATTTTGACGTATTTGTTTCAGACCTCATTGCACTGGCATTTTATTCCCTCCGTGGGGATGTGCCGGGAAATATCGACTTTAACGGGAGGATATTCACGGATATGAGCCAGCTCCCGGGATGGTGGAGGAAGGAAGCTGAAAAGGCCAGGGCAATTCTAGAAGAACGGTTCGGAATCGTGACAACGAATCCAGTGTTTTGCTCAACTTTCGGGAGTTATGACCCAACGGTAATAATCTTCGCATTTACAGAAGGAGAGGATCTGCATCTCGTGAGTACCACGTACAACAAAGTTGCGAGACTTAGTGCCAGAAAAATTGCCGAATATGTTGCCGAAGTCGTAGGGATGGCAATTACGGAACTTGAGAAACATATCGGACTGTTCGAGGAATTTGGGATCAAAGAATACGCTGAGCGCGTAAAAACTCTCAGGGAAAAGTGGGAGCTCCTAAAAAGCACGCTGGCAGATTAAAACCCTCTGGGTTGGAGGTCATCCCAATGCCGGTTAAGTTCTTGGTTGATTCCCCCTCTAGAAGAGTTGAAAATCCTCTACGTGCTTGAAAAGTTCGAGGAGGACGAGAAAAGAGTGATAAGGAGGAACTGCAGGGATAGGAAACTCAGGGTAAGTTTCGGCACTTACGGGCCACTCTCCAGTGATGCTCAGGAATGAGAGTGATTATATACTCTTCTATGAACTCTTTAAGAAGCTCAACCCTGGGGTGGATATCGTTGACGTCAGAGGACTTTCTATGGAGCTTAGGATGATCAAGGATGAGTGGGAGTTAGAGAACATAAGAAAAGCTGGAAAAATAGCTGTAAAAGGAATGAAAATTGCAGAGGAAGAAATAAGAGCCAAAAGTCTACGTTTCAGCAACTCCAAGGGCACATGCAGAGCCCTTCAAAGATGTTAGGATTAGGGAGGGAAGTGTTGTCTCAGTGGTAATAGGTGCCGACTGGAACCACTATTACGCAAACATAACTAGGTCTTTTCCAGTGGGAGAAATAAGTGAAAGGGCAAAAAATGCCATAGCGGCTATGGAAGAAGCATACATAACTTCTGTAGAGAATACAAAGCCCGGTGTGAGATTTGCCCAGGTGGAGCGGGAGATTGAGAAGATCTACAC
>LGET01000056.1 GCA_001507935.1 Thermococcales archaeon 44_46 | reverse complement strand
ATGAGTGAGAAAATTTAAAAGGAAAGACCTCCAATTTCAAACGGTGAGTGATATGGTAATGAGGTTGTCAAAGCTTTACGGAAAGCAAATATACGACACTAGGGGATATTACATCGGTTACGTTGATGAGGTATTGATAGAGATCGACAAGGGAGCGGGAAGAATACTGGCACTTGGACTCCCCGGAGAAAAAGTTGGAATTCCCTACGAGAGGGTAACCGCAATTGGGGACATAATATTGATAGAAGCAAAGAAAGACTAGCCCTCCTTGGCATTCAGAGCCTCTAGGAATTTCTCTGTTATTGCTTCTTCTACCAATTTTAATAGTGACTCCTTGTCTTTAGCGAGTTTAAATATCCCCAATGGAATTCTTGCACCCCCCGATTGTGGGTGTCCCCCACCGCTACCTATGTCTCCAAAAGCCTCCTTCAGAACCTTGCCTATGTTTACCCTTACGTCCCGGGTTCTGGCGGAAATTTCAATCCTGTCATCGACTATACCAAAGACTAAGACGGTATTGACACCTTCCAGCCTGAGTAAAAAGTCCGCAGATTCAGGAATGGCGTCCCTGTTAGTTATAAAGCCTACGTTTGAAATGACAATGTTTTTGTATACTTTTCTTTTTAAGATTGCCCTGGCCAAGACCTCTGCAGTTTCAGTAGAGATGTCCGGAGACTCTATCTTTTCCAGTATGTCATAATCCACCTTTCCAGCCAAAAACTCCAAAGCTTCGAGGTCGGTATGACTAAGCTTTGAGAACTTCTTTGTGTCTATGTAGATGCCGTAGAAAAGGCTGGTGCTAAGAAGCTCATTGACCTCTATATTGAGGTGTTTCAAATACTCAACCATTATTGAGGAGGTAGCGTTTACCTCCGGCCTGATATCAAAAAATGCGCTCTTGGGGAGCTTTTCTTCTAGATTCTGGAGAAGCTGATGATGGTCAACAATTATCTCTATTTTCCTAATATCCTCGTCGTCTAAAATGCTTAAATTTCCATTCGGCTGACAATCAACTAATGCTATGGCAGAATATCTTTTAATTTCATAAGAACCCGGAGAAACCTTCCTCATATCCAGCCCAAGAAGGTTTACAAAAGCTCTGTTTTCATGGTGTGTTATTTCTCCTCCATAAACAATAGTCGCCTTTAATCCCATGTTTTGGGCTATGACTTGGAGAGCAGCGGCGCTAGCCATAGCATCCGGATCGGGATTATCGTGCATTACTATTAAGAGTGAATCCGTCTTTTGTTTTATCTCTGAGAGTTTCTTGGCAAGTAAAACGGCATTTTTCCTTTTTCCAATATCCTCTACCATTTCAACAATTGCCTTGATTATTGCTTCTCTTGGAGAGATGGCATAATCTATTTTGACCTCATTTTCAAATTCTTCCTTTATCTGGGATGTTAGCTCTTCAGCGGTTATATCATCGGGGAGAAGAACTAAAATCGGCACTTCTGGGTTGTTGTTTTTAATTGTCTGTATTGTTCTCTTTATCTTGCTTATGTCCATTGTAGTTATTATGACAAGGTCCGTTTTATTAATGCCAGCTTTCAACAAAGATGCGGTATAAGAGAAATCGCCATGAATAACGTGAAATCCGCTTTCACTGAGAGATTTTGCCCTAATATCATCCTGTTCTACAATAACAATGTCAAATTCACCTCTAAGCACCTGTGCAATACTTCTCCCTATCGTTCCTCCACCGAGTATTAATACTCTCATGGTGCTCACCTTATAAGGACAATAATGCTTAAATATATGCTCAGATGGACTTTAATTGTGGTGGTTTCCTAAACCTTTATTCAGCTTTTGATATATATATCTAATGGTGGTAGAGATGCAGCTTCCAAATATCACACCACTGGAAGAAAACATCGTATGCACCAAAAAACAAGAACTGCTTGATTTAATTCACAATGCTTTTTCCAATCAGGAGTTTAGCGGGTTATTTCTGAAAATGTTCACAAAAGATGAAAAAGAAAAGTACTATGCCACAATTCTGATGGACAGAAAAAAACTCTTAGCAGCCCAAGTAGATCTCTTAAGCTCCAGGAAAAAGCTGGTCGGAAATGAAAGCATTGAAACTCTGAAGAGGATAATAGACTATCCTCTCGTAGTGGATTTATACGGGCTTGATGAGATATCCTTGAAGCTCTCAATAACTGACAACTTGGAAATCTACAATTCAACTCCAAAAGTCGAACTTGAAAAAATATTCGGGGAGAACAAGATTGAGAGTGCCGAAGTACTAGAAAAAGAGAAATTGTTAGAAAAAGCTCTTGAGAGAAAAAGAGAGGAAACAAAAGCAAAACCTCAAGTGAAGATACAAGAGGAGGCTAAAAAAGAAGTTCCTCCAAAAAAGGAGGAGAAACCCCTTGAAAAAGCCCCCAAAATTGAAAAGAAACCTGGTGCCCCAGAAATTGAGGTTAAAGTGGTGGGAGGGGAAATCTTCAAGCCGGTTCTTCAAGAATACGCTGAAGAAATCCTAAAGGAGATAAAAAGCTTAAACGGAGCTTCTGTAGAGAGAGTTGGAATAACTGGAGAAGTTGGCTCTGGAGTAATTTATCTTCATGTGAACATTCATGGAACAAGCGAGAGGGACAAGAGCTCAAGGGAAATCTTAGAGAGAAGGGTATTATACTTCGTCAACAAGCACCTTCCGATAATCTGGAGAAAAGCCGGACTTAAGCCAATCTTAAGCAATGCTCAGGCAAAAATAACTGCCCCTGGAGAGTCAGAAGAAGAAAAGGAAGAGAAAAAGGAGGTTGTCATCCCACGCAAGGTTGAAAGCAATATAATAGTGGAAGCACATGAGAGCGTCAAGCCTTACTTTTCTGCTTACGCCAGAGTGATCTTCAAAGACATTCAAAGTGCAGGTATCGACATTGATAAGATGCTCCTGGACATAAAGGGAAGAAGTGAGCATGAAATCAACCTGACGCTCTGGGGAAAAGCTTCAGGGGTTAGTAAAGAAGAAGCGGAGAAGATTGTTAATAGAATTCTAAGGACTCACGCAAGAGAAATCGGAAAGGCGTTGAACAAATACGTGACTGTCCACAATGTGGAGCTCCATCTAGAAGAAGAGGAAGTTTCAAGCAAGGCCAAGCAGATAATGAGCAAAAAAGAAGAGCTAGAAAAAGAGATAGAAAAACTCCTCAAAGAAGCTGGAGTGGAGGAACTCTCTTACATAACCGAAGAGAAGAAGAAAGAAGCTGAAGAGGCCTTGTTAAAGAACAAAGTAGAACCGGCAATAGAAGAGTTGAGGAAGAGACTGCAAAGAGAATTCACAGAGCTTCCAAATTCAATATTTAGGTGGATGAACCTTGATTGGGAGTTTAAAGATGGAACAGTACTTGTTGATCTTGAAGCAAGTTTTGACAAAAGGAGCACACTGCTAGGAATTGTCTCCGACGAAAGGGTACGTGAGGATATCACGAGAACCCTAGAAAAAGTAACAAAAGAAGTATCCGCAGAGCATAACATTCCAATAAAGCTCAGAAACGCTGAAATTAAGATAAGATGACATCAGCACTCAAGATCGTCATCATAGCAACGCTCAGATTTGCCGAGCTCATCACCACTTTATTTTTAATTCAAAGGTTTTTAAGCTCTCTGGTAAGAAGTTAAGATAGTTTTCGAAACGTTAAGTTTTTAAATTAAGCACTCACCTTTCTCAACATGAACACCTTACTCGGAGCACTACTCGCACTGATTTCGGCATTTGGATGGGGAACTGCTTCAGTTCTAGTGAAAATTGGAATGAGAAACAAAAGTGCAGTCACCGTTAATATAGTTAGGCTCTATATTACGGCACTTTTTTACGCTTGTTTATTCTTGTTCACTGGAAACTATGTCGAGATATTATCTCTCGATTGGCAGATTCTCGTGATCGCGTTTATCTCTGGACAGTTTGGCTTTGTTATAGGAGATTATTTCTACTTCAGTGCTCTCAGGTTGATGGGGGTATCAAGAACAGTCCCAATAACCTCCTCCTATCCTCTCTGGACCATATTATGGGCCTGGTTGTTTCTAGGTAGAAGCATAAATGCTCAGATAATCGTTGGAGCATTCCTTGTATTTTTGGCAATTGTCATCGTCAGAAAGGGAGAGATTGAAGAGCACTTAGATACCAAGGGGTTTGTATTCGCCCTTTTAGCACCCATTTCATGGAGTATTGCAATAACACTGCTCGATTTTCTTTCTTCACAAGTTTCTCCTCTCTCTTTAGCTGGTATTAGAATGATATTTGCCGCATTTGGGATTAGTGCATTCCTACCTAAATATTCGGAGGAACTAAGGGAAATTACGCGGAGGGAAGTTGCGGTACTTTCGGGAGCAGCTTTACTTGGATTGATAATTGGGCAATACGCATTTGTTAAGTCTGTAAGCCTAGTCGGTTCCCAGATCTCTGCCCCGGTAAGTGCTGTAAACCCAATTATATCCTCCCTTCTTGCCATAGCACTTCTAAAAGAGCCGCCAAACGCTAAGATATTTGCAGGATTGGTGTTAGCCGTTGTGGGTGTAGTTTTGATAACAACAGCGTAAAGAATTTAACCTTTCACTCATATCTTAGAGTGCCGACAGCGAGGGGACAATCAGTCTCCTCGCACGGGCTCGGTTGAACCCGCCTCCGCAAGGTATCGGGCTCTATGAGCGGAGCGTGCTCACGCCGAGCCCACAGGGCCGGTGCATCCACCCGCGCGAAAAGTGAACGCGGGCCTCTGTTGCCGGCCCACAACTTCCAAAAAATTCTTATACTCCCTTTTTAAAGGAAGTGAGAGGGGTATCATGACTACGCTCATAATTGCAGAGAAGCCAAACGTAGCCAGAAAAATAGCCTATGCCCTTGCCGAAGGTAAGCCGGTAAGGAAGACCATCGGTAAAGTCCCTTACTATGAGCTCACAAGAGATGGGAAAAAAATAATAGTCGCCCCGGCTGTTGGACACCTCTTCTCACTCGCTCCCAAAGAGAAAACTTACGGCTACCCGGTTTTTGATATAGAATGGGTTCCCGTTTATGTTGCAGAAAAGGGAAAAAGCTACGCTAAGGATTACATAAAAGCCCTTAGAGAGCTCGCAAAGAGGGCGGATGAGTTTGTCGTTGCGTGTGACTACGATACCGAAGGTGAGGTAATAGGGTATACTGCGTTAAAATATGCCTGCGGCGTTGATCCTTCAAAGGCGAAGAGAATGAAGTTCTCCGCACTCACGAAAAAAGACCTGTTAAAAGCGTGGTATAACTTAGAGCCGACGATTAACTTCGGAATGGCCGATGCTGGAATAGCAAGGCACGTCCTTGACTGGTACTGGGGAGTAAACCTCTCTAGAGCGTTGAGCTCGGCTATAAGAAAAGCCAGCGGTAAGTGGATAGTTTTAAGCACGGGAAGGGTTCAAGGGCCGACGTTGAAGTTCTTGGTTGAAAGGGAAAGGGAAATCGCAAATTTCGTCCCCACGCCGTACTGGGTCATAAAAATGATTCTCGAAAAAAACGGCCAACAATACACAGCCGTTTATGAGAAGGATCGCATTTTTAACGAGGAAGAGGCTAAGAAAATCGTTGAAGAGGCTAAAAAAGGACCTGCATTTGTAGAGAAAGTGGAGATAAAACAGCAGCAGAGAAATCCCCCTCATCCCTTCGACCTTGGGACACTTCAAAGGGAAGCTTACTCTGCCTTCGGCTACAGCCCAAAGAAGACCCTCGAAATAGCACAAAGTTTGTATGAAAAATCTTTCATCTCATACCCTAGAACCTCGTCCCAAAAACTTCCGGAAAATTTGAACTATCAGTATATTATCCAAAACCTTGCTAAAATTCCAGATTATAAGCCCCATGCTCACGAGCTTTTGGGAAAGGGGGTCTTAAAACCGGTTGAGGGTAAAAAAGACGACCCCGCACACCCGGCAATATATCCAACTGGTGAGCTGCCCAAACCCGGAGATCTAAGCAAAGATGAGCAGAATCTTTACGATTTGATAGTTAGGAGATTCTTAGCCGCATTCGCTGACCCCGCCGTAAGAGAGAGTATGAAAGTAATCATAAACTCAAACAACCACCGCTTTATCCTCAGCGGCTCAAGGACAATTAAAGAGGGATGGCTGAAGATTTACGGCAAGTACGTTAAATTTGATGAAGTTTTGCTTCCAAAGTTCGAGGAAGGGGAGAGAGTAAAAGTTATCCAGATAAAGAGAGAGAAGAAGAAAACCAAACCACCAGCAAGGTATTCTCCAGCAAGTGTCATCAAGAAAATGGAAGACCTCGGCATTGGAACCAAGGCTACAAGAGCCCAAATATTAGAAACCTTATATTCGAGGGGCTACATAGAGGGCAAGAAACAGATAAAGGTGACTCCTCTCGGCATGAAGGTGATAGAAGCCCTGGAAAACAACGTCCCAGACATAATAAGCGTAGAGCTGACGAAGGAGTTTGAAGAAAAGATGGAACAGATAATGCAGAAAAAAGTAAGCAAGGAAAAAGTTATCGAAGAGTCCAAGGAAACCCTGGTAAAAATATTAAAAGAATTCAAGCAAAAAGAGAAAGAAATAGGGAAAAAACTTCTGGAAACGTTTGTTGAGAGCCAGAAAAACAAAGAAAATAAGAAACGTGCTAGCACAAAGGAACTTACTGCAGAAGAAGAGGAGAGTATCAAAAAGTCTGCCGAAAAGAGAGAGGACATCATAATAGTGGGGAAATGTCCCAAATGCGGTGGCGACCTGGTTGTGAAATATAACAGAAAAACCGGAAAGAGGTTCGTAGGCTGCTCCAGCTGGCCCAACTGCAATGTCACATATCCACTTCTCCAAAGGGGAGAAATAATCCCAACTGGAAAGACATGCCCTGAATGCGGAAATGCCCCAATAGTGAAGATCAAAGAGCGCAATAGAGAATACGAAGTGTGCCTTGATATGAACTGCTACAAAAACCGAAGAAAAAATAGAGGTTAGAAGTTATAACTTAAAAGTTAGAATCAGAGAAGCTCCTTAAGGAGGGCTATCCTTCTTGGGCTCATGAGCACTTTTGGATGCTTGAGGAGGGCCTTTATGACTTCCAGATAATCGCCGCCTGCAATTTTTTCCGCATCTGCCCCGCTTAGCACTTGGATAAATACATCCAGATCTTCGTCAGTTAATTTTTCCACGACTTTTCTGACTTTAAGGACTCTTTCCAATCTTTTGCCGTCCTTTTCCCACCACTCTTTTGTATAGTTCTTCAGAAGTTCAAGGTTTTCCTCTTCAAGTGCTTTTACTATCCATTTGCTTGCTATTGTTCCTGCCTCCATGGCTTCTGCCATTCCACCGCCGTGCATTGGGTTTACCTGTCTGGCAGCATCTCCCACAACGACCACATTGTCTTTGGCAAGCTCCTTGACGATACCACCAACTGGGACTACTCCAACGTTAATTTCGAGGAGTTTCTTTGCCGGGATGTTGTTTTCCTTGAGCCACTTGTCGAGGTAGTACTTAGCTGTTTTTGGATTATCGGAGTTTATGCCAATGCCGACGTTGGCCCTATCTTCATCTTTTGGAAAGACCCATACGTAGCCTCTTGGTGCAATTTCATTTCCAAACCACAGATGGATCATGTCCGGATCAAATCCCTCGATGAGCATTTCGTATTCATAGGAAGAGTCGAACTCGTGGGGTGGAGCGTAGGTGTTTATGCCTGCCTTCCTCGCTATGGTGCTCTCAACACCATCAGCTGCTACAATAACGTCGGCATATATTTCAATGGGCTCTCCTTCGTGTTTTGCTCTTATTCCTTTTATAGCGCCGTTTTCCCTAATGACATCTACAGCCTCAGTTCTGACGAGCACATCGGCTCCAGCCCTTGCAGCATAGAAAGCGAGCATTTTATCGAATACTTTTCTCTCCAAAATAACCCCGCTTACATCGTTGTACCTGAGTTCAAGCTCGTAACCGCTCGGAGAATATAGCTTTGCTCCGTAAATCTCGCGGTTTATGAATCTCTTATCGTAGGGAATATCGTATTTCTCAAAGACTGTTATGTTGATTCCCTCAGCACACTGCTTTGGGGCGCCTATAGCAGACTTCTTATCTATGAGAAGAACTGAGTACCCTTCCTTGGCAACATTTCTAGCGACTATTGGGCCCGCAATTCCAGCCCCGACAACAACAACGTCGTATTTCATGACTCTCCCTCCAGAGGTTCAGCACTTAAAGCTCCCACAGGGCAAGTACTTACACATATTCTGCAGGAAATGCATTTATCGGGGAAGAACTCCCACCTTGAAGAGGAAACTCTTATCGCAAGGGCCGGACAAACTCCAGCACAGCCACCGCAGAGATAGCACTTATCCTCGTTTACAATGATCCTAATTTTTTCTGGCATGGCAACCCCCTCATTTTGCTTCTCTTTTCATAAGCTCTTCCTCATCAATTTCTATGATGTCTTCTTTTAAGCTTAGCGGTATCACTTTTGAGAGTTCCTCAATCTTCTCCTTAATTTCTCTTTCTTTGAGGTTCAAAACATCGCTTAACTGCTCGACTGTTGTGTTACCGTAGAGCAACAAGTAATGAAGGATAGCAAGCTGGGTCATGTCGCCGATTTCCTTCAAATATCTTTCCTTAATGCTCTTCATGAGGTTGTTTCTGTAGCTCTCAATAGTTTTTAAAGCATCTATTATCTGCTCCAGCTTTTTGTTTGCCTCTATAAAAGCTGTTACCATGGAATGTAAGCTTTTTGGGGACTTATCAAGCTCATCAAGCCTGATTTCGAATCTTTCAAGCTTCTCGGGAGAACCCAAATCCAGACTTTTATACCAGAATATATTGGGTGTGACAGTTACAAGAAACGTTTTTGAAACGGCTATGGAGTAGTATTT
>LGET01000055.1 GCA_001507935.1 Thermococcales archaeon 44_46 | reverse complement strand
GCACTGCTGGTCTTCCCAAAAATTGGGTATCCGCCCCTCATTGTGAGAGAAAAGCTTGGACTGGGATGATGTGAAGGGTAGGTTGCTGAGGGGTGATGAACTAATCGGCCCCTGACCGGACGATTCCTCTTTGCTTTTTGCTCTTTTTTAGGCACACATTTTTAAGCTCCGGCAATCTTTATTCTTTGGTGATGTTGTTGAGGTTTATTCCCCTGATAGTTGCAAGACCAGAAGTGCAGATGGCCATAGATGAGGCAATAATGCGGGCAAGGATTGAAGGAAAAGTTGAAGACACCGTTAGACTTTACGTTTTCAAACCGAGCTCCATAACAATCGGCAGATTTCAAAGCGTTGAGCACGACGTCAATCTTGACAAGTGCAGGGAGCTTAACATCCCTGTAGTGAGAAGAATAACCGGCGGAGGAAGCGTTTTTCACGATCAGTACGGAGAGATAACCTACAGTGTAATCATAGGAGAAAACTTTCACGAGAGCTTGAGGAACATAGAAACGAGCTACAGGTTTTTAGCGGCTCCTCTCGTCAGAGCGCTTGAGGAATTGGGGATAAATAGTGGCTTTTCCGGGCTAAACGACATAGCAGCCAATGGCAAGAAAATCAGCGGGTCTGCGCAAACAAGAAGAAAGGGGATCATCCTGCAACACGGCACCTTCATGTATGCAACCAGGCTTGAAATTCTCGCCTCAGTGCTCAAAGCTTCTCAGAAAAAACTACAAGATAAGGGAGTTTCAAGTATCTGGGAGAGGGTAACAACACTGGAAAGAGAAGGAGTAAAGCTCAGCAGGAATGAGGCTTATGAGCTGTTGAAGGCAAAGTTCTTTGAAGAGTTCCCGCTTGAGGAGGGACAACTGACAGATTATGAACTCGAGATTGCGGAGAAGCTCATAGAAGAAAAATATGGCAACGAAAAGTGGAACTTCCAAAAGTGATGCTCAGCGATCACCTTTCCATCCTCATCTTTCGGTTCGCCCATCACTCATCATCGCATACTTTTCTTGGGACTTTTGTTTTTAAGAGTATGCACTACCTTTTTAAACTTCCTCTGGGAGTGGAATTAGGTGACCAAAATGGTGAGCCTAATTACAGCAATGGCTTTGATACTCGGTTTCTGGGGGGTTCTATACCTTGCATTTGGAAGGAAAGGAGAAGAGAAAGAAGAAGGGTTGCAGGTTGACCTTTTCATTGCAATATGGAGGACTAAAAGATTTGTTAACTTCATAGACAAAGTCGGAATAAAGTATAGAAAGTTCTGGAAAGGATACTCCACAGCAGGCATAATAGTCGGCTTTATAGGGATGGCCTATGTGTTCTACACCCTCTTCACTCTCGCCATGCAGAATCTCCGGACAAAAGCAGCTACCCCCGGAGTCCAGCTTGTTATACCCGGTGTTACAATCCCCCTGTGGTATGGGTTGATAGGGCTTATTGTGGTCATGTTTGTTCATGAGCTAAGTCACGGATTTGTAGCTAGGGCTGAGAATTTACCCCTGAAATCTGTGGGTCTCGTGCTTTTCTTCGTAATCCCGGGGGCGTTTGTTGAGCCGGATGAGGAAAAGCTAACAAAAGCCCCCTTGCTGAGCCGTCTAAGGGTTTATGCTGCGGGGTCTATGGGGAATATTGTAACCGCCCTTCTGGCCCTTTTGCTCTTAAGCTATGCTTTAAACCCTATATTGGAGCCGGCGGGAGTTGAGGTTTCCAAACTAGCTCCAGAAGGGCCTGCTAGGAGCTATCTCCAAGAGGGCGATATAATCGTGGGAATAAATGGTCAGCACATAGCAACGGTAGAGGAGTTCTTTGACATAATGAACAAAACAAAGGCCGGAGAAACGATAACAATTGAGGTACTACGCAAAGGAAAAAAGGAGATTCTAAACATTCCCTTAGGCTCTCATCCAGACAACCCGGAAAAGGGTTACCTCGGAGTCTACCCAGCGCAGCACATAACATCAAAGGTGGGCTTTAGCGGTATTGTGCTTCCACTGGCGTTTTCACTTTACTGGATCCACGTGCTAAACCTTGGTATAGGGCTGATGAATCTCTTCCCACTAGTTCCATTGGATGGAGGGAAAATGATTGATGATGTTCTAAAGGCTGTCCTCCCCTCAAAAGTTGCAAGAGCGATCACATACCTCTTCGTCGGGATTGGGCTATTTTTACTCGCTGTTAACCTCTTTCCAGCCTTGAGAGGTTTGCTGGGGTGATAGGATGATCCAAATAGCAATCGCAGGCTTAAGTGACAATGAACCTCTGCCACAGGCCATCAAAAAGACAAAGGAATTCATTGAAGAGCTTGCCAAACACAAAGATAGAGTCGTTTTACTTACCGGAGGAAGAGAAGGCATTATGGAGATAGCGAGCAGGGAATTTGCAAGGTTTGGAGGAATTGTTGTGGGAATCCTCCCGGAGAGGCAGGAGGGAAATGAGTTCAACACAATCAGAATAAAAACCGGAATGGACTTTGCAGAGAGAAGTGCGGTTATGATCAATTCAGCCGATGTTCTGGTAGTCCTTGGGGGAGGAGTCGGCACAATGGTGGAAGCATTAATTGCATATAACTACTCAAAGCCAGTTATTGTGGTCACAGACACAGGCTATCCAAGCGACAGACTTGAGCTCCTTGCTCAAGATGGCTACTTTGACCACAAAAAACTCGTGAAAGTGCACTTTATAAAAGATGGAAAAGAGGCCGCCAGACTTGCGCTGAAGCTCGCTAAACGATGATTATCTTTCCGTTTTCTATTTTAAAGGTATACGTGGCAGGTTTAAAATTGGGTGAAGGTGCTTTCCTTACAATCATCTTCTCCTCCACTTCCCCTTCTTGCGAGCTGAAGTCGATCTGATACTGACTGTAAAGGGAGAGCCACGAGATGTATCTTGAGGAGACTCTGTCCCTGTTGAGAAGGGTTATGTTTATCGGTCTTTTTCGCTTTTCGTAAAGAAGAGCCTTTTCTTTTTCAGCCAGGTTCTTTTGGAGATTTCTAAGTTCTATTTCTTCCCCTAATAAAAATGCAAACCCATCTGCGGTTACCTGTATCCCTATTGGTCGCCTATCTTTTATTCTCTCCTTCAACATCTTTCTGTAGAGATTCATGAACTTTGGGAGATAAGTTTCTCGATCCATATTTTCATAATAGACGTACGGTTGTTGGTAGTTTATTCCATAAAATGATGCAAAAATGTCTATAATTCCCAGATCTCCATTTTCTCCTTTTTCATTGAGATCAAAGTTAATCCTCTTCAATTCTAAGTTGAGCATGGATATAGGAACAACTGAATTTATTATTACTCCAAAGTCTCCATCTTCTATTCGATTTCGTAGAATCTCGAAAGCAAGTGTCCAACCTTGCGAATAAGTGTCATATGTTATTAAAACAATACTATCTTCTAGGATACCCCCTCCAAGGGCTTCATCAAGTTGTGGAATCTTAGTTTTTATGAGTTCCATGATAACCACCATACAAATAACAATATGGATTTATTTATTTAAGCTTTTTTCATTTTTCAGTTTATACTGTAAGGGGAATGAGTAGTAGAAGGTTAGGTTTAGGATTTTGATGATGATATTTAACGAGAAATGAGTATTGTAAGGTTCATTCGTTATGTTAATGTTTTGGGAAATGAAGCTTGCGTTCATAGGATTTGATTTTATACTTTTTCCAAGTATCTTCATGAGAGAATACCGCTATTTTGCCCACCAAAATTCTTGGTTTTGGTAAATCATCTGCCGATGTAGTTGAATGGCTTCTGGAAACGATGTCTCTATTATTTTAGTACCATGAATTGCCTGACCAAAAACTTTATAAACTTTACATACATATGTAATATTAGACTTACATATGGAGAGGTGATTTAACATGAGGAAAAAAATTTGGGGTATCGCCCTATTGATGTTGGCTGCCTTAGGGTTCACCCTGGGAAGTGTAGTAGCATGGCAAGGAACTCCTGGAAAGAGCCCATATGCAGACCAAAACTCTGTAGCACCCATGCTCAACGGCACTTTAGCGACATATTACGCGGAACTCAGCCAGGAAGAGATAGACGGCCTGCTCTACATGGTTGAGGAGGAGAAGCTCGCAAGGGATGTCTATCTGACGCTCTACGAGCAGTGGAGCCTTCCGGTGTTCGGCAACATAGCGGAGAGCGAGGGGACGCACATGAACGCAGTGCTTAGCCTTATAGAGAAGTACAACCTGACCGCTCCGGACACGCTCGACCAGGTCGGAGTCTTCCAGAACGAGGAGCTTCAGGCCCTTTACGACCAGCTTGTTGAGATGGGAAGTGCAAGCCTGGAGGAGGCGCTTAAGGTCGGTGCACTGATAGAAGAGACCGACATAAAAGACCTCGAGGACTGGATAGTCCAGACCGACAACGAGGACATCAAGACCGTGTACACCAACCTCATGGCTGGCTCGGAGAACCACCTCAGGGCCTTTGTCGGCCAGCTAGAAAGGCTTGGTGTGGACTACACTGCCCAGGTGCTCCCCCAGGAGCAGGTTGATGAGATACTAAGCTCAGCCCCGACCCGCGGGATGGGTGGCATGGGAAGAGCCACAGAGAGAGCTGACAACGGACATGGCATGAGGAGCAGGACAGGCGACTGCAGCGGAAACGCAGGATCACAGGGCAGAACCGCTGATGGAGACGGGCTCGCCCAAGCCTTCAAACACGCCTGGGGCCAGATGAAGGGCTCCGGCAAAGGGACTAGGGGAGTCGGAGTGTCTCCATGATCTCCCTTTTCTTCTTGATGAGGAGGCGATTTATATGGAGCGGAACTTTTATACGGAGATAGACTGGAGAGTTAAATGTCTACCGAAGGTGATCACATGAAAGTTTCGGCTCTCGTAAGGGGTGTTATAGACCTTCTACTAGTGGTGACTTTCGTAGCAGAGCTCTTCACGGGCATCGGCCTCTACCTCGCACCTAGCGGGAGAATAGCCGAGACCATAGGCTGGACGTTTCTGGGATTTGATAAGGATACTCTCGATTTGATACACACGTACTTCGGCTTTGCGATGGCAGGGCTGGTTATGGTTCACCTTGTCATTGGGTTCAATAGCATGCTGGTAATGCTAAAATCTGGATTTAGGAAGTCCAAACTCAGGACTGTGGCTGCGGTTTTTGTCCCTTTACTCCTCCTCGTCGCAGGTTACCCGGTTTTCGCGTGGTACGGCGGAGAGGAGGACACATCCACCGTCGACGTTGAGTACACTTCCGAGATCACGGGGGACGTTTACATCACCGGCACCATGATGAAGTACTACATCGTCCGGCAGCTCGCCGATGAGTTCAACGTGGAAGTAACGGACCTTATTGAGAAGCTCAGCAAAAACGGAATAGAAGCCTCTCCCGATGATACCCTGGCCGAGATTGAGTACAATTATGGCCTGGACCATGAAGAGTTCAAGGCCATGTTGGAGGAAATTATAACCGAACTACGGGGTGAAAGTGAATGAAAAAGATAAGTTTTCTGCTCGTTGTCTTGGTACTCCTGGCAACAGTTGGAGCAGGATGTATAACGAGTACTGATGAGAGCACCACAGAGGGCTCCAGCACAAGAGGCCCTCCCGAAGATGGAGGTTATGGCGAGGGAGCGAGTGTAGACGTCTCCACGTACCCCGTTCAGGAACTGAGCCCGGACGAGATTGAAGCAATCCTCTACATGAGGGAAGAAGAGAAGCTCGCAAGGGACGTATACCTCGTACTCTACAACAAGACCGGCCTTTCGATATTCAACAACATAGCGAAGAGTGAACAGACTCACATGGATGCGGTGCTTGGCCTTATAGAGAAGTACAACCTGACCGACCCCCTTGAGGGGATGGGAATCGGGGAGTTTAACAGCACAGAGATGCAGGAGCTCTATGAAAGGCTTGTTGCCCAAGGGAGCGAAGGCGAAGTAGAGGCCCTTAAGGTGGGAGCGCTTATAGAAGAAATTGACATCAAAGACCTTGACGAGTGGCTCAAAAGAACAGATAATGAGGACATAAAAGCGGTATTTGGGAGTCTGAGGATGGGGAGTGAAAACCACCTGCGGGCATTCACAAGACTGCTCCGAGAGAACTATGGTGTTGTTTATACGCCGCAGGTATTGAGTGAAGAGGAATACGAAAGTATAGTGGACTGACCGGAAAGCTTTTATCTCTCCTTTTCCTACTTTCTTCAGGCCCAATCAGCGGTGTTGATCATGGTTCAGAGCATCGAGGAACTTGCAAAGATATGCGAGGCACTTTCTAATCCAGTTAGGATTAAGATACTTAAGTTACTTTGCCAAAAAGAGTGGTACGTTTACGAGCTTGCCAAAGAACTTGAAATATCAAGACAGCTCCTTTATCTCCATCTCAAAAAGCTTGAAAATGCCGGCCTCGTCGAGAGTGAACTTAGGCTTGAGCCGGATGATCCGAGGGCCAAGAAATACTACCGTGCAAGGCAGTTCAGACTTGTTATAGACAACGATGTGATTGTAAATCTGGAGGGATGAAAATGCCCTGGGGAGGAGTGTATATGTCAACTCCAAGCGGATGGATAAGCATAATCCTTGGCTTAATAATCCTCGTTGTTTTGGTGTTTGCTTTCTATCAGCTGAACAAAACTCTAAATGAGTTCAAGGTTGAGATTGAGAGACTCAAGAACGCTCTGGAAGAAACGCGGAAAAACACAGAAGAGGTAAAGAAAAAGCTGGAGGAGATTTAACCCTTCAACAGCTTTAACTCTTTTTCATTATTGTTCGTGTTCACGATCAGGTAAATTATTATCGGAACCATTATAATGGGGTCGCGACAAGCCTCTCAGAAAAGAGATAAGAGAATTCAAAGGAAAGGCTTTTTAAGGGATGTTCTTTCCCTTCACTGAGGCGAGAGAAAAATGAAATGTACAAAGTGTGGAAGAGACGCTGTTTATCATGCGAGATATGAGGGAAAGTTCTACTGTCACAAGCACTTCAATGAGATGGTTGAGAGCAAAGTAAAGCAGACTGTGAGAAAATATGGGCTAATCAAAAGAGGAGATAGAATAGCGGTGGGAGTGAGTGGGGGAAAGGACAGCGTTGTTCTTCTTCACATCCTCCACAAGCTCAGCCAGAAGTTTCCCTTTGAGATAATAGCCATAACCATAGACGAGGGAATAGAAGGATACAGACCGGAGAGCGTTGAAATAGCGAAGAAAAACGCAGAGATGCTTGGAATAGAGCACCGCATCTACTCCTTCAAGGAATACATGGGCTTTACCCTTGACGAGACAGTTAGTGTAATGGGGAGCTTTGAGAAAGGAGAGAGAGTTGGGGCATGTTCCTACTGCGGCGTTTGGAGGAGGTGGCTGCTGAACTATGCCGCTCAGGATGTCAACGCCGATAAGCTTGCCGTTGGCCACAATTTGGACGATGAAGTTCAGATGTTTCTTATGAACATAATGCGTGGAGATGTTGCCAGGTTGGGAAGAACGGGTCCCTATTATGAGGTTATTCACGAGGGACTGGTTCCGAGAATAAAGCCACTCAGAGAAGTTCCGGAAAAGGAGATAGTGCTTTATGCGATTGTGAACAACATTGAGGTGGACTTCAGCGAGTGTCCCTATGCGGTGGAGGCATTTAGGGCAGAAATCAGGGACTGGATAAACGAAATGGAAGAAAAGCACCCGGGAACCAAATACCAAATTTTAAGGAGCTACGATAAAATATTTCCCCTTTTGGCAAAGAGCTATGCTCACAGGGATCTCAATAAATGCAAAATCTGTGGACAGCCGACTACCGGAGAGATATGTAAAGCATGCACCTTTAAGCTCCAGGTGCAGGAAAAGGCAAGGGAAAAAGGCCTTACCTCTTTTTCCTGAAAGCCTCGCCCTTCAGGGCGGGGGAGTCTTTAGGGTCGAGTAAACTATCTATGGCATTTATCGCCCTGCAGCTTAATGTCCTTCTTCTGCCTTTCTCTTAAGCTCCTTGATTCTCTCCAGCCGGTATTCCTCAACAAGCTTTAAGAATTCTTGAACTTCCCTCTCTTTTTCTTCCTCTTCCCAGCGCTTCAGCTTTTCCTCTATTGCCTTTTCGAGCTCTTTTCTATCAACTATTGCAAAGTCGTCAACCCTCTTCACTTCGATTTCGCCCTCATAGAAAACAGGTATCTTCTTTTCTCTCAGCGTTTCATATACCGGATTAGGAAGTGTTCTTACGCTGATAAGCGCTTTTATCTTCTTCTCTGCGAGGTATTCAGCCATGCTCTTTCCAGCCCCCGAAGGATTAACAACATAAAGGACGTCTTCTTTTTTAATACCCGCAGAACGCTCTAGCTCTTCAATTTCTTTCCACGTCAGGTTTTCAATTACCTTTAGAGGGACGGCAGTACCCCTAAGTTCCAGAAGGTGCATTCTCTTTGCCAAAACCAGATCCTTGCTGAGCTTTTCTATTATTGATTTTGCTTCTCTAAGTTCTTTTTCAAGGTGGGCTATTCTTTTCTCTCTAATTTCCATCTCTTTCTCTCTGATGATCTTTTCCCTGATTTTCTCGTCATAGGTTGCCAATTTGTTCTCCAAGCTTTCTATAATTTTTCTCTGCTCTTCAATTACGGCTCTTAGCTCTTGATTTTCCCTCTCCAGCAGTCTTATGGTGTTTTCGAGTTCCTGTATCTTTTCAACGTAGGGGGTAAGATCGACAGATGCTTCAACGGCTTCAGGGGGCCTTGTTTCCTCTTTGGTCTTTTCCTTTTCTTTTACTCTCAAAATGGCCTCTCCAAGGTTGTATCCCTGGATCACAAGAGCCTTTATTTCCTCTCCCTTCTTTGTGATGCCCATTTCTTTGAGTTTTGCTTCCACATGGTCAAGCTTTGGCTTCAAGCGGAGGTA
>LGET01000054.1 GCA_001507935.1 Thermococcales archaeon 44_46 | reverse complement strand
TGAGTCTGTGATCCCATCTGGGGATCACGACAACCACCTGAAAGAATTCAGCAAAAACCCTAATAAAGGTTACTATAAACACGCCCCGCAAGCCATGGTTATTTAATTAACGTTCCGGCAGATGCAGAGATAGTTACTGTTCAAGGAGATGGGACTACTCCAGACTACACCAAACCAAGCACGATAATATACTCCCTCGGACGTGGCCGGGTTTTAGTTAGTGGGCTTACATTCGAATACAGTGTTAGATATGGAGGCCCAGAATGGAAAGCATTTCTTAAGGAACTAATTGTGGATAACTTGGAATATTCAAAAAAGAAAGAAGAAAAGCCTGAAGCTGTTCAGAAGTCCTTTAACTACGTTATCTGGAATTTCTTTTACTACAGACAATACCAAAAAGCTACTGAAAGGTTTAACTTATTGTACAGTAGTCCTGAGGCTGGAGAACTAGATAATGAGACCTTAGAGCTTGCACTGTTTCACAAGACCCTTGCAGAACAGTACTATGCAAAAGCAGAGGAAAACGGCCCAATATTCCGGAACTTAAACAGCATAAAAGTGTTCATAAACCTGAGAAAAGCGTACTTCTATGTGAGAGACGCAGTTGGTGTCCTCGAAGAAAGTATGGGTTGATTTTATTTTTTCAGTTTTGCAATGAAGAAACTATTGCAGTCGTGTAAGTGTGTAAAAGACCTGAAAACCTTATCTCCAATCTCAGTGAATCCCCTTTCTCCCCACTCAAAGGGGTAGTTGATAAGCTCAAAGCCCACTCTACTTATTGCGTATTTTATGTTCTCCTCGTTTTCATCGACCCTTATTGAACATGTCGAATACGTCATTTCTCCATCTTTCCTTAGGTTTCTATAGGCATTTCTCAACATGGCTTTTTGAACCTGAATGACCTTTTTTATCTTGTTTTCATCGAAACGCCATTTAACTTCCGGGAATTGTCTGTAGGTTCCGGAAGAAGAGCAGGGGGCATCGAGTATTATCCTGTCAAACTCCTCTTTGTCTTTGAACTTCATCCCATCAGCGTGCACAAGCCTGACGTTTTTTACGCCAAGAACTTTCATTTTTGCCTCCATTTTCTTCAATCTCTCGAGAGAATAATCAACGGCTACTATCTCTCCGGTGTTTTCCATCAAATGAGCCACGTGGAAGGTTTTGCTCCCGGGAGCTGCGGCTAAATCAAGGATTCTCTCTCCCTTTTCTGGGGAAAGAACGTGGGCAACGTAGGCACTTGCGAGGTCTTGAATTACAAAATACCCCTCTTTGTACCAGTCGAGGTGGGTTATAGGTGTTTCGTATTCCAAAATCTTTAGAACGTCATCAACTGGGGTTCTTGCCGTTCTAACGCCGTGTTCTTCCAAATATTCCGCAAGCTTGTCTATGTCAGTTTTCAGCGGATTGACTCTAACGTAATATCTCTGAGGCCTGTTGTTGCTCAGCAAGAGCCTTACCGCACTTTCATAGCCGAGAAGGTCAATTACGTATTCAACATACCAGCGTGGATGGGAAAATTTTACGCTTAGATACTCTATCCTATCCTTTTCTTTAAGCTTTTTTAGAGCTTTTTCCAGATCGAATTTTTCTGTCTCTCTGAGAACAGCATTTACAAATTTTGCTCTGTTTAAGTCGTATTTTTCCTTTACAACTCTAACCACCGAATCTGTGGCTATTGCTGGATTAACACCCTTAAACTTCATTTCAAATATACCAATCCTAAGAAGGTTCGCAAGGTAGAGGTCGAGATCCTCGATTCTGGTTCCTTTGAGGACGGAATTTGCAATGAAATCTATTTTTTTCCTCCATTTCTCAATTTCAAAAACGTAAGCGTGAGCTAAACCTCTCGCTCTTTCTCTGTCCTTTCCGCTAACTCTATTGAATACTCTTTCCAGAGCGTTTTTTGATGAAAGCTCACGCTCCTCTATGAGGGTCAGCACATCTGCAATGAGTTCGTGAAGGGTTATCCTGTAAAACAACTCCATGATTTTCGATTTGGACGGGGGTTTAAAAATTTGGCGGAACTTTTATTTAATTTGAATTCCAGTTTATATCTGGTGAGAACTGTGATATTGGACACTGACTACATAACAAAGGACGGTAAACCAATAATCCGAATTTTTAAGAAGGAGAATGGGGAGTTTAAAATAGAACTCGACCCCCACTTTCAGCCCTATATCTATGCTCTTCTCAAAGATGACTCTGCTATTGAAGAAATAAAGTCCATAAGAGGCGAGAGGCACGGAAAAACCGTGAGGGTGCTCGACGCAGAAAAGGTTAGAAAGAAATTTTTGGGAAGGGAAGTTGAGGTATGGAAGCTTATTTTTGAGCATCCCCAAGACGTTCCAGCTATGAGGGACAAAATAAGGGAACATCCAGCTGTGGTTGATATTTACGAATATGATATACCCTTCGCCAAGCGTTATCTCATAGACAAGGGTCTGATTCCCATGGAAGGGGAGGAGGAGCTCAAGCTCCTTGCCTTTGACATTGAAACGTTCTATCATGAGGGGGATGAGTTCGGAAAGGGCGAGATAATAATGATTAGTTATGCCGATGAGGAAGAGGCAAGGGTAATTACATGGAAGAACATTGATCTGCCTTATGTTGAGGTTGTATCCAGCGAGAGGGAAATGATAAAGCGCTTTATTCAGATTGTCAAAGAAAAAGACCCGGACGTGATAATCACATATAACGGAGACAATTTTGACCTGCCCTATCTTATAAAACGGGCAGAAAAGCTGGGAATCCGTCTTCTCTTGGGAAGAGATAAAGAACACCCCGAACCTAAAATTCAGAGGATGGGAGATAGCTTTGCCGTGGAAATTAAGGGTAGAATACACTTTGACCTTTTCCCTGTCGTGAGAAGGACAATAAACCTCCCAACGTATACGCTTGAGGCGGTTTATGAAGCTGTTTTGGGGAAAACCAAGAGCAAACTGGAGGCAGAGGAAATTGCCGCTATCTGGGAAACAGAAGAAAGTATGAAAAAACTCGCCCAGTACTCGATGGAGGATGCTAAGGCAACATATGAGCTTGGAAAAGAGTTCTTCCCCATGGAGGCCGAGCTGGCAAAGCTGATAGGCCAGAGCGTATGGGATGTCTCGAGGTCAAGCACGGGCAACCTTGTGGAGTGGTACTTGCTGAGGGTAGCATATCAGAGAAACGAACTAGCACCGAACAAACCCAGTGATGAGGAATACCGCAGGCGTCTGAGAACAACTTACCTCGGAGGATATGTAAAGGAACCGGAAAGAGGCTTATGGGAGAACATCGTTTACCTCGACTTCCGCAGCCTGTATCCATCTATAATAGTCACGCATAATATATCCCCCGATACTCTGGAAAAGGAGGGGTGTAAAAATTACGACGTTGCCCCAATAGTGGGATATAAGTTCTGCAAGGACTTTCCGGGGTTTATTCCCTCCATACTTGGTGACCTAATCAATATGAGGCAAGAGATAAAAAAGAAGATGAAAGCTACAGTTGACCCAATCGAGAAGAAAATGCTCGATTATAGACAAAGAGCAGTTAAATTGCTTGCAAACAGCATTCTACCCAACGAGTGGTTACCAATAATAGAAGATAGGGAAGTCAAATTTGTAAAAATTGGCGAGTTTATAGACTCTCATATAGAAAAGCAGAGAGATAGAGTTAAGAGAGTGGATAATACCGAAGTCCTCGAAGTGGACAACCTTTATGCGTTCTCATTTAACAGAAAAAGCAAAGAAAGTGAAGTTAAAAAGGTGAAGGCACTCATAAGACATAAGTACAAAGGGAAAGCTTATGAGATTCAGCTTAGTTCTGGCAGAAAAATTAACATAACTGCCGGTCACAGCCTGTTTACGGTTAGAAATGGAGAAATAATGGAAGTTTCTGGAGACGAGATAAGGAAAGGCGACCTAATTGTGGTGCCAAAGAGGATTAAGCTCGATGAAAAGGAAACTATTCTTAACATTCCCGAATTAATATCAGGCCTTCCCGACAAGGAAACAGCCGACATCGTTATGACAGTTCCAGTCAGGGGAAGAAAGAACTTCTTTAAAGGGATGCTTAGAACCCTAAGGTGGATTTTTGGGGAAGAGAACAAAAGGATAAGAACGTTTAACCGTTATCTGTTCCATCTTGAAAAGCTTGGTCTTGTAAGGATATTGCCTCGGGGATACGAGGTTATTAACTGGGAAGGGCTAAAGAGATACAAACAGCTTTACGAGAGACTTGCAGAGAGAGTCAAATACAACGGAAACAAAAGGGAGTATCTGGTTATGTTCAACGACATTAAGGAGTTTATACCATACTTCCCGCAAAGAGAGTTAGAGGAATGGAAGATTGGAACTCTCAACGGTTTTAGAATGAACTGCATCCTCAAGGTCAATGAAGACTTTGGAAGGCTCCTCGGGTATTATGTTAGCGAAGGTTATGCTGGCGCACAAAGAAACAAAACCGGCGGTGTTAGCTACTCAGTAAAGCTGTACAACGAAGACCCACGTGTCATCGAAAAAATGAAAACGGTTGCGGAGAAATTCTTTGGTGGAGTTAGGATTGGCAAAAACTGCGTGGATATACCTAAGAAGATGGCATACTTAGTTATGAAGTGTCTCTGCGGAGCGTTAGCGGAAAACAAGAGAATTCCCGCGATCATATTCAACTCTCCCGAATCCGTGCGCTGGGCATTTCTGGAGACATATTTTGAAGGGGACGGAGACGTTCATCCATCAAAACGGTTTAGGCTCTCAACAAAGAGTGAACTCCTCGCAAACCAACTTGTGTTCTTGCTGAACTCGTTGGGAATCTCATCCGTGAAGATTGGCTTTGACAGTGGGGTTTATAGGGTCTACATAAACGAAGACCTGCAGTTTCTGCAAACCTCTAGGGAGAAGAATACATACTACTCAAACTTAATCCCCAAAGAGGTTCTCGAAGAAGTGTTTGGGAGAAAATTCCAAAAGAACATGACGTTCGAGAAGTTTAAAGAGCTCACTGAGGAGGGAAAACTCGACAGGGAGAAAGCCAAACTCTTGGAGTTTTTCATCTATGGGGATGTGGTTCTTGACAAGGTTAAGAGTGTTGAAGAGAAAGAGTATGAGGGATACGTCTATGACCTAAGCGTCGAAGATAACGAGAACTTCCTCGTTGGTTTTGGCTTGCTGTACGCTCACAACAGCTATTACGGCTATATGGGGTATCCTAAGGCTAGATGGTATTCGAAGGAATGTGCCGAGAGCGTTACCGCATGGGGAAGGTACTACATAGAGATGACGATAAGAGAAATAGAGGAAAAATTCGGGTTTAAGGTTCTTTATGCAGACAGTGTCTCAGGAGAAAGTGAGATCATAATAAGGCAAAACGGAAAGATTAAATTTGTGAAAATAAAGGATCTTTTCTCTAAGGTGGACTACAGCATTGGCGAAAAAGAATACTGCATTCTCGAAGGTGTTGAAGCACTAACTCTGGACGATGACGGAAAGCTTGTCTGGAAGCCTGTTCCCTACGTGATGAGGCACAGAGCGAATAAAAGAATGTTCCGCATCTGGCTGACCAACAGCTGGTATATAGATGTTACTGAGGATCATTCTCTCATAGGCTATCTAAACACGTCAAAAAAGAAAACTGCCAAAAAAATCGGGGAAAGACTAAAGGAAGTAAAGCCTTTTGAATTAGGCAAAGCAGTAAAATCGCTCATATGCCCAAATGCACCGTTAAAGAATGAGAATACCAAAACTAACGAAATAGCGGTAAAATTCTGGGAGCTCGTAGGATTGATTGTAGGAGATGGAAACTGGGGTGGAAACTCTCATTGGGCAGAGTATTATCTTGGACTTTCAACAGGCAAAGATGCAGAAGAGATAAAGCAAAAACTTCTGGAACCCCTAAAAACTTATGGAGTAATCTCAAACTATTACCCAAAAAACGAGAGGGGAGACTTCAACATATTAGCAAAGAGCCTTGTAAGGTTTATGAAAAGGCACTTTAAGGACGAAAAAGGAAGACGAAAAATTCCAGAGTTCATGTATGAGCTTCCGGTTACTTACATAGAGGCATTTCTACGAGGACTGTTTTCAGCTGATGGTACTGTAACTATCAGGAAGGGAGTTCCAGAGATTAGGCTAACAAACATTGATGCTGACTTTCTAAGGGAAGTAAGGAAGCTTCTGTGGATTGTTGGAATTTCAAATTCAATATTTGCTGAGACTACTCCAAATCGCTACAATGGTGTTTCTACTGGAACCTACTCAAAGCATCTAAGGATCAAAAATAAGTGGCGTTTTGCTGAAAGGATAGGCTTTTTAATCGAGAGAAAGCAGAAGAGACTTTTAGAACATTTAAAATCAGCGAGGGTAAAAAGGAATACCATAGATTTTGGCTTTGATCTTGTGCATGTGAAAAAAGTCGAAGAGATACCATACGAGGGCTACGTTTATGACATTGAAGTCGAAGAGACGCATAGGTTCTTTGCAAACAACATCCTGGTACACAATACTGACGGCTTTTATGCCACAATACCCGGAGAAAAGCCTGAAATCATTAAAAAGAAAGCCAAGGAATTCCTAAACTACATAAACTCCAAACTTCCAGGTCTGCTTGAGCTTGAGTATGAGGGCTTTTACTTGAGAGGATTCTTTGTTACAAAAAAGCGCTATGCAGTCATAGATGAAGAGGGCAGGATAACAACAAGGGGCTTGGAAGTAGTAAGGAGAGATTGGAGTGAGATAGCTAAGGAGACTCAGGCAGAAGTTTTAGAGGCTATACTTAAAGAGGGAAGTGTTGAAAAAGCTGTAGAAATTGTTAGAGATGTTGTAGAGAAAATAGCAAAATACAGGGTTCCACTTGAAAAGCTTGTTATCCATGAGCAGATTACCAGGGATTTAAAGGACTACAAAGCCATTGGCCCTCATGTCGCGATAGCAAAAAGACTTGCCGCAAGAGGGATAAAAGTGAAACCGGGCACGATAATAAGCTATATCGTTCTCAAAGGGGGCGGAAAGATAAGCGATAGGGTAATTTTACTTACAGAATACGATCCTAGAAAACACAAGTACGATCCGGACTACTACATAGAAAATCAAGTTTTGCCGGCAGTACTTAGGATACTCGAAGCATTTGGATACAGAAAAGAGGATTTAAGGTATCAAAGCTCAAAACAAACCGGCTTAGATGCCTGGCTTAAGAGGTAGCTCTGCTGCTTTTTAGTCCAAGTTTCTCCGCGAGTCTCTCTATTTCTTTTTGGTATTCCTCTATGTGGTTCTCGTTGACTATCAGGTAGTCCGCTAAAGCTATAACGCTTCCAATTCCAAACTTGAGCTCCTTCCAGTCCCTAGCTTCGAAATCACTCCATGTTTTTGGATCATCGCTTCTTCCCCTTCTGCTAAGCCTCTCGAATCTTTTTCTTGGCGAAGAGTGTACAGCTATGATGATTATCTCTTCCTCTGGAAACGCATCTTTAAAGGTCTGAATTTCATCCAAAGACCTTACTCCGTCAATTATAACTGCCTTGTGGTTCTTCAGTAGTTCTTTTATCTTTGGAATCGTCAGTTTCGCCACAGCGTTGTCCCCAAGCTCCTGTCTAAGCTGGATGCTCACACTGTTCATTCCTTCGGGAGTTCTTGGAATTCCCCTTTTGTCGGCTTCCTCCCTCACAACATCACCCATAGAAACGTGAGGAACTCCATAATTTCCAAAAATTTTCACTATTTGACCTTTCCCAGAACCTGGCATTCCTACTATACAGATTATCATTGCCCACACCCACCTAAAGCGGATTGATTTAAAAAAGTTGCTCATTTGAAAAAGTCATCCAGCGTCCCTTTTTTCACTTTTTTCTTCTCTTTAATCTTCGGGAGCTCCACTCCGAAGTGCTGGTATAACTTTTCCAAAATTCCGACTCCGATTCCCTCTACCCTTAGCAGTTCACTGGGCTTTGCTTTTACGATGTCTTCTACTGTCTTAAAGCCGGCATTGTAAAGGGCTCTTGCCCTCTTTCTGCCTATCATTGGAAGGCTCGTGAGTTCAAGAAGCTCCTCTCTAACTCCATATTTGAGTCTCAAGTGAAGCTGCTTTAGGAAGTCGAGAACCTCTTTTTTAGGGCTGGAAAGCTTGTATAGTTCAATTAGGGAGTACATAAGCCAGTCCGCCAGCTCAAGTATTCTGTATAAATCACCGGTGTCAATGTCGTAAGTTTCTAATATCTTCGCTTCTGGAACTTCGTTAATCCAGTCAAGGAGCAATTTCGCTGTTTTCACTTCCCCAAGGAACTTTTCAAACTTGTAATCCTCCCAGTACGGAATGTTCTGGTAGAGATAACCCTCCATCTCGTAGGCATAGTCGAGAATGTCTTCCTGTTCTTTGCGCCTTACCCTTAGGGATGCCATATCCGGAGTTGAAGCCAGAAGGTGGAAAATGCCAAGAGCATTTGGGGTTTCTTCGAGCTTCTCAAAGGCGTCTTTGAACTTTTTAGCTGTTAGCGGGTCAAGATACAGCTGGGAAGTCCTTATCCCAAATGGAAGCGGCATAAACTGGTCGTTTAAGTCGATGTCAATAAACTCGTTTTCAAGCAGGAAGTAAACTATATCTTTGGCCTTTCCTTCAAGGGCCTCAAGGTTCTTTCGCTGGTGATAGTAGAAAGTCCTCTCCAAGAATTCCACGAGCTCTCTAAAGCTCCTAACTCCAAAGTTGGTTATTAAGGCAAGAACCTGACTCCTAAACGACGCTTCATTTGAGAGCATAGAGAAGAGCTTCTCTGGTTTGCCAAAGACATACTTTTTCATCAAGTTCTCTGGCTTTTCAGTCCCCGCAATTATTATTGCTTGGCCTTCCCTGTCGTATTTTGGCCTCCCTGCCCTACCCATCATCTGCTGTATTTCCACAACAGGAATGTCTCTCCATCCGAAGTCAGAATAGCGCTTTGTGTCCC
>LGET01000053.1 GCA_001507935.1 Thermococcales archaeon 44_46 | reverse complement strand
ATAAACCCTTCCTCTTTTTCATAGGACTTCAAAACTCCTTCTCTTTCCATTATTTTCAGGTGTTTTGAAACAGCAGTGGAGGAAACGTTAACCTTGCTGCTGAGCAGGCTGAAGTAGCATTCGGTACATGTCAAGTGACTGAGTAAATCTCTCCTCACCTTGTTCCCTAAGATGTAAAATATATCTGGTTCAGACATGTTGCCCACCTACCCAAATCTGTATCGTAAAGTTTATATACCGTCATCCTAACCTTTGGTTGAAAACTCTAAATTTGTAAAGTTACCATGGGTGTATCGCACCCAAAGGTTAAAAAGCTTTAGTTTGAAACTGATTGGAGGTGTATGGAGATGGCGCTTATTAGTGATGGGGACAAGAAGATAATTAAGGAGGAGTTCTTTTCAAAGCTCGTTAATCCGGTTAAGCTCATCGTCTTCACAGGAAAAGAGCACTGCCAGTACTGTGACCAGCTGAAACAGCTTGTTGAAGAAATTAGCGAGCTTAGCGACCTCATAAGCTATGAGATACATGACTTTGACAGCGAAAAGGAGCTTGCTGAGAAGTACAGAGTCGATAGAGCTCCGGTAACCATAATAACCCAGGACGGAAAAGACCTTGGAGTTAGATACTTTGGCCTTCCAGCAGGGCATGAGTTTGGATCATTCTTAGAGGACATTGTTGACGTATCGAGAGGCGAAACAGACCTTTCAGAAGAGACTAAAGAGGCAGTAAGGAACATCGACAGGGATGTTGAAATATATGTCTTTGTGACCCCAACATGCCCGTACTGCCCGATGGCAGTTAGAATGGCCCACAAGTTTGCAATTGAGAACGCACTTGCAGGAAAGGGCAAGATCCTTGGAGACATGATAGAGGCAATAGAATTCCCCGAGTGGGCAGACCAGTACAGCGTCATGGCAGTTCCAAAGGTCGTTATAAGGGTCGACGGGGAAGACAAGGTTTCATTCGAAGGTGCTTATCCAGAGAAGATGTTCCTCGAGAAGCTTCTCCAAGCTTTAGAGTGAACTTTTTTAACTCTTCTTTTCTTCTCAGCTTGGGTGTTTCCCGTGAGGACTTTCATAATAAAGGCCAATAAAGCCCGTACAAAAGCGGATTTTAGCCTGAAAGACCTCCCCGGAACAAGTGGGAGGATTGATTTGCTTTGCAGGTCTTTAAATTCGGCATTTCTTCTTTCTCACGGGTTTAGGAAGGACGTCAGGGTGTGGCTCAACCTCAGCGGGCCTCCCAACCCTCCAAAAACCATCAGATTTGAGGGAAGTGAAATAAAGCCCAAGACAATAAACCCGGATGAGATGAGCCTTGCCAAGATAATAATGAAAGCCCTAAAAGTTGGTGAGGGTATAAAGGAGCCTGCAAAGGAGTATTCCGTCCTTCCCGGCATTTATGTGAGCAATCTGAGGTTTGAAGACATTATCCGGAAAACTATCAAAAGCTCAACTCTCTACTACCTTCACGAAGAAGGGAAGCCGATTGAAAAAATGAAGTTCGAAGGCAACGTTGCCTTTGTTCTTGGGGATCACGAAGGGTTAGCAAAAGAAGATGAAGCTTTCCTTGAAGGAATAGCGGAAAAAGTTAGTGTGGGAAAAAAGAGCTATCTGACGTCCCACGTAATAGCCTACGTCAACATATTTCTCGACAGACTTCTTTAGTCGTTGAGTAGCTTCTCGATTTCTTCCGTTTTTAGGAACTTCCCTCTGTCGTATATCAGCTCCCCTCCCACAAAAACCTTCTCCACATCGCTTCCCTTCGCTGAGTATACAATGTGCGAAAGCACGTTTTCCTTCGGCAGGAAATGGAGCTTCTTTGTGTTTATCAGAACCAGGTCCGCTAAGTAGCCTTCTTTTATGAGGCCAGCTTTTAGTCCCAGCGCTTCGGCTCCTCCAACGGTTGCCCAGTAGAATACCTCTTTTGCAGTTGGTGTTGTTGGGTCTTTTCTCTTCACCTTGTTGAGTATTGCCGCAAACTTCATTTCGAGAATCATATCAAGGGAGTTGTTTGACACGGCACAGTCGTTTCCAAGGGCAATTTTTCCACCAAGCTCCCACAGGTCTATTATTGGAGCGATTTCTCCCTCAAGCTTTGCAAGACTTGTAGGACAGTGGACAAGGGTTGCTTCACTTTCCGCGTAAATTTTAACCTCATCTTTTGAAAGGTACACGCCGTGAACCCCTATAAAGTTCTTCCCCAGCATCCCCATTTCCTTTAGGTACTCAACCGGCAGCATCTTTTCTCTTCTTTTGACCCGAAGGACCTCTTCTTTGCTTTGAGAGACGTGCATGTGAATCAGTGCGTTTTCCTTTTCTGCAACTTCTTTGACTTCCATTAGGAGGTCTCTCGAAACTGTATCCGTTGCATGAGGGGCAAGTGTTGCCCTCACCAGGCCATCTTTTTTCCATTGTTTAAAGAACTTAAACCCCCGCTTGGGCTCTGCTATGGGCATATCCACGAGATCCATCATCGTCTGCCCAATAAAAGCCCTAACACCTAACTTTTCAGCCGCTTCCGCTATCTTCCATGCAAAAAAGTAATGGTCATTTATTACAGTCGAGCCGCTTGCTATTGCCTCAGCAATCCCTATTAGAGCCCATTTGTAGATTTCATCCTCGTTCCACTCTTTTTCCATGGGCCATATTACCTCTTTAAGCCACCTGTCGAGGGGCATGTCATCTCCAAATCCCCTGAACTTATTCATTGCCACGTGGGTATGAGCATTGACAAGTCCTGGTATGAGAAGGTATCCATCTCCCCCAAAAATCTCATCCACATCAAACTCGTTAAGCTTTTCAAGGGGAACAATCCCAGCGATCTTGTCCCCCTCTATAAGAACGGCGACATCCCGCTTAATGCCCCCGACATCGAGAGCATAATCGGCAATGATTGCTTTCATTGTTATTCACCTCCTATAGGGATTAACTTTGTGGTGTTTCGAATATTTAAACCGTTTCCTCCTGCACCTATTTTTGTTGTAGTCCTTGACTAATCACTATCAACGAGTTCTTGTGGTGCAGGAGGTTAGCTTCGACCACCAGCATCACGGGACTCACCGAGTCCTCAACTGGTGGTTCATCAGCCTTCAGGCTGAACGGAAACAGCCCCAACAAGTTTAACACGGCAACAAAATCCCGATCAAGATTGAACCCACAAACAGGACACTCAAAAACCCTCTGACGCAGAGCGTCGTCATCAGGTTTAACCCTAAACGCACCACAGCGAGGACAAACCTGTGAGGAATAAGACGGATTAACAAAGACAAGGGGAACACCATATTCAACCGCCTTTTCAGTGACGAACTTTTGAAAACCATTCATACCAATATTGTGAAGAGTATCCCTCAACCTCTTCTCGTTCTTTTTCCGCCTTCCCATAATCTTCTGGTTGAAGTTTTTGGGAACTTCTTCAAGAACAATCGTAGCGTTTAACTCTTTAGCAAGTTCAACGAGCCGTTTTGCTAACTTCCTCTGAAGGTCAATTCTTCTATTCCTCTTCCGTTGCCCAAATTTTTTGAGGAGTTTCCTCCCCTTCCTTGAGGGAAGTTTTCGTTTCCAACCGATAAGATGAGTCTCCTGAATTCTCTTCCTCACGTCAGAATAAAACCTCGTCAATCTCCCCAAATCCGTCCTAACCTGAATTAAAAACTCCTGAATACCAAAGGAAACATTATCAGCGTTGTAATCCACGCTGAGAAAATTTCCACTCGGTGATGGTTCATCAAACTCTTTCTCGAAGACAAAATACGCAAGGACTTTTCGTTCTTCTTCAATCAACCTGAGTTTCACGCCCGCCTTAACCTCCCACCCATCGTTGAGATACTTGAAGAAGAGTTTGTGTGGTTTCAACGGGAGTTTTATTCGTCCTCTCTTTGTTGTCAGGCCGATTATGAGGAGCTTCTTCCCGTCTTTGAGTGCGTTGAACTGTGGAAACCTTTTGTAATCCCATAAAACATCGTCCAGCCAGAGGGAAACTTTTCTAATGATGGGTTTCTCCGTTTTTGCCTTGCTTAACAGTTCTTCCTAAGCGAAAGCCTTAAAACTTTTTGTGAATAAATGTGGGTGTATGGTAGTGAAAGAGAAGCTTTACACGGTGAAGAAGGCGAGTGAGATACTCGGCGTCCACCCCAAGACAATCCAGAAATGGGACAGAGAAGGAAAAATCAAAACCGTTAGAACACCCGGCGGAAGGAGGAGAATACCAGAAAGCGAAATAAAAAGACTTCTCGGAATAACCGAGGAGAAAGGCTTAATCATTGGCTACGCAAGAGTCTCAAGCCACACACAAAAAGACGACTTGGAAAGACAGGTTGAGACCATCAAACAATACGCAAAAGAACGTGGCTGGCAAGTTCAAATCTTTAAAGACATTGGCTCAGGATTAAATGAGAACAGGAAAAACTACCGGGAGCTTCTCGAACTTGTGACAAACGGGGAAGTCTCAAAAGTTATCATCACCTACCCCGACAGGCTCACTCGTTTCGGTTTCAAAACTCTCGAATTCTTCTTCAAGGAGAACGGTGCAGAGATAATCATTATCAACGACAAAGAAAACTCTCCACGAGAAGAACTCATTGAAGACTTAATAACCATAATCTCGCACTTCGCTGGAAAGCTCTACGGAATGCGCTCCCACAAATACAAAAAGCTCAAGGAAGGCGTGAAAAAACTAATCGAGGAGGTCGAGAATGACTAAAGTTGTTTTAACATACAGAATGCCCCACAACTGGAACATTGATTTGTTCCTCAAAGAATACCAAAAACTCCTCCAAAGAGCGATCGACGAAATATGGGAAAACACGACTTGGAAAGAAAAGAGAGTTAAGCATAGATATTCTCTCGGAAGAAAAAATTATCGCTACTACGGGACAACTCGCTTAATCCCCTATTTTCCGCAGTCTAATGAGTTCAAGCGAAAACTGAGGAACGAACTCCTCCGAGAGTGGCCTTTCGCCAAGCACTACGTTGATTCTGCAATAAAGACCGCTTATTCAATCCTCAAAAGCTGGAGACAGAACTACCTCAAAGGAAAGAGAAAGAGAGTAAAACCAGTCGTTAAAGGAAAGTTTGTCCGAGTGAAAACAACCTTGATGAAGGTTGAAGACTCAAAAGTTAGGATAACCGTTAGACCACGTGAGAAATACCTTGAGCTGGACTTCTCAAAAGAATGGTTCTATGAAAAGGTCAAGAACTGGAATGTTGGCGAGTTGATAATTAGGAAGAACGATGTCCTACTAACTTTCTCAAAGGAAGTCGAGTTCTCTGGAAGAATCAAAATCGGTATTGACAGCAACTTAATGAGCCTCGACATCTTTCACCCTGAAAAAGGCTGGATTAGAGTGGACTTGAGCGAACTGCACAGGGTTGCCGAGACGTATGACAGAATTATTGATATGCTAAAAAGCGTTCAGCGGAAAGCTCCGAAGAGGATTGGTTTATTGCTTAAAAAATACTGGACTAGGAGGAGAAACAGGATTGAGGATTACCTGAACAAGCTCGCAGTCCAGCTTTCGAGGGAGTTTCCCGATGCGGTTTTTGTCTTCGAGGATTTGAACAAGTTCAAAATGCTCCAGAATGGTTCGAGGAAGTTTAACAGGAAGCTCTCCCGTGCCACTTGGAAGAAGATTGTTGGAAAGCTTTCTTATCGTGTTCCCGTAGAGTTTGTTAATCCTGCTTACACCTCATCCACCTGCCCGGTGTGTGGGAGTAGGTTAGAGTCCCGAAACGGGCTGGTGGAGTGTCCTAACTGTGGGTTTAAGGCGGATAGGCAGTTTGTTGGTGCTTTCAACGTTTTCGTGCGGGGACTTGGGGTCGCCCTGAGTGGGGCTGAGCGTGATGATTTGCTCCCCGATGAACCCGGAGGGGAGCTGAACGTGATGAAGCCCAAGTCCGTCGTGAGAGTTGATTTGAACGGCCGGAGGTTCACTCACACTTACTCATAAAAGCTCACGACGGACAGACCCCCTAGTCACGACATCCTGACAGACAGTGTAGTAATAATGCGTTGGAAGAGTGTATTCCTCTTTCAGGTTCTCATAGAAGAGTTTCCTAAGTTTCAGGTGGCTCTTCACTTTGTTTTCAACAGCATAATCAGTTAGGAACTCCAGAATTTCGGAGTATTCGTCATAAACTTCTTTTATTGCCTCGAACTTTCTTTTCGTGAGTGGAAGGCTCTCAAGGACTACTGTGCGAGTTAGTTTCACTCTTTTTCAACCTCCGTGAGGAGTTTTTTGAACCCCTGAACGAACTTCCTGTTCTTGTGACTCCTCAATCCGTAAAGTCTGCCCGCAAAACTGGTTATTATTGCGATTAAATCCTCAACGAGTTCCTCTCGTGGAGTCTTATCCTTGGTGAAGACTGTCTCAATCCTCACGTTGTAGGCTGAGAAGAGTTCTTCCAAGTATTTGAACCCGAACCTTGTTAGCCTGTCGGGGTATGTGATTAGGAGGACGTCATACTCCTTGTTTTTGGCTGAATTAATGAGTTTTTTAAGACCTTTCCTGTTTTCGTTCAGTCCTGAGGCGATTTCCTTAACCTCGTCAACGATTTGGTAGCCTTTGCTGATGGCGTACTGTTTGAGGGTTTTGAGTTGTGTCTCAAGGTCATTCTTTTGGTCCCTTCCTGAAACTCTGGCGTAAAGGACTGCTCTTGTTGTTTCCTTCTTTTTACCGAGCAGTTTTTGGACTTCTTCCTCGGGGATTCTAAAGTCCCGACCTATTTTAATTGCCTTGATTTTTCCAGCGTGAATCCAACGGATTATGGTGACCTTATTGTAGTTGAGGAGTTCCGCAACTTCTGATGGTTTGTAAAACTTAGGCATTAATGACACCCAAGTAAGAATATGCAACGAAAGTATTTAAAACTTACGCAAGATACTAACCAGAGAACAGCCTATGGCAAAATGGCAAAGGAAGAGGCGAAGGATTTAAATATTTTCTTTGTGGTTTAAAGATGTGATAGCCATGCCAGTGGTATTTGAGGTTAAAGGCAAAAAGTTCCTTGCAAAATTCCTCTGGAATAATTGACTCTTCTGGGATAGATTAATAAAGATAAGATTGAAACCCAAATAATGTTGGGAGGTGTTTTATAATGATTGAGAAGGTTTATTGTGCGGATGTAAAGCCAAAAATGGAAGGGGAAAGAGTAAAACTTGCCGGATGGGTTTATAGAAAAAGAGAGGTTGGAAGTAAAGTCTTTATAGTCCTTAGAGACTCAAGTGGCATAGTACAAACGGTCTTTACAAAAGAGCTCAGCGAAGATGCTTATACCAAAGCAAAGCAGGTTGGAATAGAATCAAGCGTGATAATTGAAGGAACCGTTAAAGTTGACTCAAGAGCTCCAACAGGAGTTGAAGTCCAGGCGGACAAGATTGAAATCATCCAGAATGTTGACTTCTTCCCAATAACAAAAGACGCAAGCGAGGAATTCCTCTTAGATGTGAGGCATTTGCACCTCCGTTCACCCAAAGTAGCGGACATCATGAAGGTCAAAGCGACCTTGATACAGGCAGCGAGGGAATGGCTCCTACAGGATGGATGGTATGAGGTATTCCCACCAATTTTGGTCACCGGCGCAGTTGAAGGTGGCTCAACTCTCTTCAAGCTGAAGTACTTTGATAGAGAAGCCTACCTCAGCCAGTCAGCCCAGCTTTACCTTGAGGCGGCAATATTTGGACTGGAAAAGGTTTGGAGCTTAACTCCAAGCTTCAGGGCTGAGAAGAGCAGGACAAGGAGACACCTCACCGAGTACTGGCACCTTGAGCTTGAGGCAGCTTGGATGGATCTGTGGGACATAATGAAAGTCGAGGAGGAGCTTGTAAGTTATATGGTGCAGCGCACTCTCGAGCTCAGAAGAAGTGAGGTTGAGAGGTTCAGAAAAGACCTCACAACACTCAAAAACGCAGAGCCCCCCTTCCCAAGGATAAGCTATGATGAGGCCATAGACATCCTCCAGAGCAAAGGAGTCAAGATAGAGTGGGGAGAGGACATGGGTGCTGACGAGGAAAGAGTTCTAACAGATGAATTTGACAGGCCATTCTTTGTCTACGGCTACCCCAAGCACATTAAGGCCTTCTACATGAAAGAAGACCCCGAAGACCCGAGAAAGGTTTTGGCTGCTGATATGCTTGCTCCCGAAGGATACGGTGAAATCATCGGTGGAAGCCAGAGAGAAGACGACTACGACAAGCTTGTTCAGAGAATACTTGAGGAGGGAATGGATCCCAAGAACTACGAGTGGTATCTCGACCTTAGAAAGTATGGAAGTGTCCCACACAGCGGTTTTGGACTTGGGTTAGAAAGGCTCGTTGCTTGGGTACTGAAGCTAGACCACATCAGATGGGCAACGCTCTTCCCGAGAACACCCTCAAGGATTTACCCATAAACCCTTTTCTCTTTTTATAAAATTTCGAGGCTTCTGAAGTTGTTAGCATTGGTGATCTAAGCCTTTGATATCTTACGACTGCCCCTGATGACAAAGCCTTTGGAATACTAAGAGCCCATTTTTCACCAATTTTGAACATTCACGGAGGTATCTCAGCAATAGTGGATATACGGAACTTCTTTTTGGAAACTAAAGGTTTTAGAAACGATTTTAAAATTCACTTTTGATGAACATATCTGTGCCAGTGCATAAAAATGGACATCTTGAGTTGGCACTAACTAAAATAAGAAAGAGGTGGTAGAATGGCCCAAGCAAACGAAGGATTGTTAATGAAGTTTGTTAACTGGATAGAAAGAGTGGGCAACAAACTGCCCCACATGTTTTGGATCTTCTTGGGTCTCTGGTTCTTAGTGATTATACTCTCCGGAATTTTTGGAGGAGTGTCTGCAGTAGATCCAGCAAAAGGACAAGAGATTAAAGTAGTGAGCTTACTAAACAGAGAGGGTCTTGCCTGGATTCTAACAAATATGGTCTCAAACTTCGCAAAATTCCCACCACTCGGACTGGTACTGGTAATGATGATGGCAGCAGGATTTGCAGAAAGATCAGGATTTATCCCAGCAATCATGAAGACTCTAACCCGAGTTCCAGAGAAATATCTAATCCCAGCAATATT
>LGET01000052.1 GCA_001507935.1 Thermococcales archaeon 44_46 | reverse complement strand
AGACATCTTGGGTGGAATCTGCAGCCCGGAGGAATGTTTGCAGCGTTTGGAACTTCACCCTTAATTGGAATCTCTTTGATTATGTTTCTTCTCTCTGGAATTGGCTCTGGTACCGCTGCAAGTAGGGCTCTTGTGTAGGGGTGTATTGGGTTGTCAATTACTACTTTTGCAGGCCCCATTTCGACGATTCTTCCCAAGTACATAACGGCGATATGGTCAGCGAAGTATCTGGCTGTTGAGAGGTCGTGGGTGATGTAGAGGTATGTAACACCCATCTTTTCTTTGAGCTCTTTCATTAATTCAAGAACCTCTGCTCTAATTGAAACATCAAGCATTGAAACCGGCTCATCAGCCACTATAAACGTTGGATTAAGGATTAAAGCTCTTGCGATAGCTACTCTCTGTCTCTGACCTCCCGAGAGCATGTGTGGGTGTCTTCCCACATAGTCTTCGGGTGGAACGATTTTGACCATTTCAAGCGCCTTGTAGATGAGCTCTTCTCTCTCTGCTCTTGTTTCACCGATTCCGTGAATAAGGAGTGGTTCTTCTAATACATCGTATATTCTGAATCTTGGGTTCATTGAGGAGAATGGATCCTGAAAGACCATCTGGACTTTTCTTCTATATGCCTTAATCTCCTCTTGAGTTTTGAGTTCTGTTACATCCTGCCCTTCAAGATAAATTTTTCCGTCTGTGGGTTCTAATAGCTTCATTACTAGTTTTCCAGTGGTAGTTTTTCCACATCCACTCTCTCCTACCAGTGCAAAGACTTCTTGCTTATAAACCTCAAAGCTAACGCCATCTACCGCTCTGACGAACCTAGGGGGCTCTCCTCTAAGTCCTGCTAGTAGGCCTCTCTTAATTGGGAAGTACTTCTTGAGGTTCTCAACCCTTAATACAGGTTCCGCCATTTTTCATCCCTCACAACAACCAGCATGCAGCATAGTGATCTTTTTCAATCTCTTTCAGTTCTGGGATTTGTTCCTTACATTGTTGCATTGCGTATGGACATCTTGGGTGGAAGCGACATCCACTGGGTGGGTGTATTAGGTTGGGTGGTTGTCCGGGTATAAACTCGAGCCTCTCGACGTCCTCATGTAACCTTGGGATTGCAGCTAGGAGTTTTTGAGTATATGGGTGAGCTGGCTCATAGTATATCTTTTCGCTGTCTCCAATTTCCACTATTTTTCCTGCATACATTATTGCCACTCTATCGCTTATCTCCGCAAGAATGCTCAGATCGTGGGTAATGAATATCATCGATAGACCCAGTTCTTTTTTCAGCTTCTTCATAAGGTTTATGATCTGAGCTTGAACCACTACGTCCAAAGCTGTTGTGGGCTCGTCTGCAATTACTACCTCCGGCTCAAGGAGCAATGCAGAAGCTATGACAACTCTCTGCTTCATTCCACCACTGAGCTCGTGTGGATACCTATAAACTATTTCCGGAGCAAGTCCAACTAGCTCTAAGTATTTCATAGCTCTATCTAAGGCTTCTTCCTTTGTCATACCTTTGTGGTATATTAATGGTTCTATCATTTGGTATCCGACAGTGTAAACTGGGTTTAGGGCGTTCATGGCACCCTGGAATATCATTGAGATTTTCTGCCATCTAATCTCTCTCCTGAGAACCTCTTCAGGCAATCCAACGATCTCTCTGCCATCGATTTTTATGCTTCCTCCAATGATCTTTCCAGGGGGGGTAGGCATTCCCATTAACGTAAAGCCCAGTGATGACTTTCCACATCCACTTTCCCCTGCTAGGCCTAAAACTTCACCCTTTTTGAGCTCAAACGTGATGTTGTCGACTGCTCTCACAGGTCCTCTTGAAGTGAAGTAGTACATTTTAAGGTCCTTAACTTCAAGTACATTCTTGGCCATTTTATCCACCTCACAGCCTCTTCAGTCTTGGGTTGAGTACTCTATCCAATGAGATACCAATCAACACGAAGGTGAATGCTACTAATGTAATTGCTAGTCCGGGTGGAATAACCCACCACCAGTACCTGTTAATTGTAGCACTCTGGATCTGTGCATCGTAGAGTATTTGTCCCCATGTAACTGCAGTTGGATCACCTAATCCAAGGAAGCTAAGTGATGCTTCAGTTAAAACTGCACCGGGAACGTTAAGAGCCATTGCTGCAAATGCATATGGCATAATCTGGGGCATTATGTGTTTGAAGATAATTCTTCCAGTACCGGCACCGAGGGCAATTGCGGCTTCCACATAAGTTTGTTCTTTAATCTGTAGTGCCATACTTCTTGCAACTTTCGCAATTCCTGTCCAGTAGAATGCAACCATTAGAAAGACTATTGTCCAAAGGCTAACGTGCCCCTTGAATGCAGCACCAAGGAGGATAAGTATTGGTAGTGTTGGTATTGAAGCCCAGAATTCGTTAACTCTCTGCATGAACTCGTCTTTCCACCCACCGAGATAGGCACTTGTAACTCCATAGAATATACCTATAAGGACTGTAAGAACTGCTACTGTAACACCTACCGTGAGAGATACTCTTGTTCCCCACACGAGGCCTGCCCAGAGATCTCTAGCCTTATAATCGGTTCCCATTAACCCATAAGTTCTTCCTGAGAGGATGATCTGTGTGGTGCTTAAATCTACTTGGTCTCCTTCTGTGAATGTAAAGATTTCCACTTGGAAGGTATATGTTCCCTTAAGAGCTTCGGGGTTTGTTAGAATGCCCTCTTGGGCTTTGGCAAATATCACTTTCATGGTGTCCATCGTGATCTTTAGAGTTTCTCCACCTTCTGCGATCGTTTCAGGGTTTTCAAATTGAGATGCCCATTGGAATACTGCGGCTTTAACTTTCCCATCTTTTGCTAATTGATATATGGAGCCCTCTCTTAGCTCAGTGTTAAGGAGTTCTATCTTGTTTCCGTCAGGTCTTATCATTGTAACAACGATTTGAGCAGGAGTAGTTAGGTCTGCTAACTTAACTCCAATGTTTCTTATTATGATATCTGATGGGGGTACATCGTAATTGTTCTCGTAGGTGAATTCAAAACTATAGTACTTCATTCCTCCGCCGATGTCTTGTCCATCAGCGGTTATCCTGAGGTCATTTGCCGTTAAAACTTCGTGGGGAGCCAGTTTTTTGGTTGTGAAGTAGTTATACCAAACTGGGGGCACTGTTACGGGATTTCCTTCCCAATACTGTGTCCACTTCTTGGGGATGTCTGGCTCGGTTATGTATGGAGCTGCAAGAGCGGTGAATATCAACAGGAATAGCAATGCTAGTCCGAATAACCCACCTTTTTGTCTTCTAAATTCAAACCAGAAATCCTTTAAGCTCGCTTTTACGTCAACCCATCTCATTGCTCTTCACCTCATGTTGACTGGGATGCACCAACTTTGACTCTTGGGTCTAGATATCCATAAGCCAAGTCTGCAATGATCATCGCTATCAAATATAATGCCACTGTAACGAACGTTACACCCATTAATAGCCTAGTCTCGTTTTGCTGCAAAGCGGTCCAGTACAATCTTCCCATTCCTGGCCAGTTGAAAACGCTCTCGGTAATAATGGCACCACCAATTGAACCAAGAAGGCTAAATATTGTCATTGTCACTATTGGTGGAGCTGATGCTCTTAGGGCGTGTCCGTAAATGACTTTTCTTTCAGGAACACCCTTTGCTCTTGCGGCCATGATGAAATCTTCCTGCATTGTACCAATCATAATGTTTCTGGTCGTCCAGGCCCATCCACCAAACTGAACGAAGACTATTGTGGTCACTGGAAGGACCATATGGTAGAGGACGTCCAGATAATATGCAAAGCCTTCTTTTGGAGGTGTCGAGGTCATTCCACCGCTTGGGAACCAGCCCATTTTGAATGAGAATATTAGGATCATGATCATTCCGAACCACCACATTGGGATACTGCTTGTGACCATTGCTACTATGGATACCCCTCTGTCTAATATGCTTCCTGCCATTTGCGCTGCTTTTACACCTAAAAGTAAGCCTATTAAAATAACAAAGATCTGTGCTGTGGTGAACAAAATAACGGTTCTTGGGATTGCTTTTGAAATTATTTTGCTAACTGCAGTTTCACCAAATATTGGGGACTTTGTATTGCCAAAATTGAGCATTAAAGTGTCTTTTGTTCTTTCAAGAACTCTAATCATAAATGGTTTGTCAAGTCCATATGCCTTTAATCGCCTTTCATACTCCTTTTGATACCATTCATGATATTTTTCTGGGTCTTGACTTAGTGCTCTCGCAAGTTCAGGATTGCCTCTAAGATAAAGTCCTATTTGCTCGTGAATTGAAGACTTGATGTCCTCCTCTGCAACTTTCGTGAAGAGCACTGAAACCAGTAAAGTAACCAAAGCAAGAACCAACAGTGCGTTGAGGAGCCTAATTGCAATGTATTTTCCATATCCCAACTTACACACCTCCATTCAAATGTGTACATTGAGGCTTTTTATCATTCATCAACATTTTCAAGTTTGTAAAACTTTATATATTTTTCTATTTAGTGTCCAGTAAAAGGCTCATGAGCACAAACAGAGACATAGAAACGCGCTTAAATGCTTATCGAAATGAAATGCCTATATTAGTTAGACATTCTCGACCTCCACAATTAAAAAGAAGAAGAAAAATTAAAAATTTGAAAGAGAGGATGTCACTTCTTTCTTCTTAGGAGTAGTGGGATTAGTGCTAGTCCTACGAGTGCTGCTGGTCCGCAGATTCCTCCAGTTTCTGTTGGGCTTGGGGAGCTTGTTGGGCTTGGTGAAGAAGTCGGACTTGGGGAGCTTGTTGGGCTTGATGTTGGTGATGGTGATGTTGTTTCTTCTTTCTTGATGACAACCAAGGCCTTCTTGTCAGTGAATGAAACAACGCCCTCTTCTAGTCCACCCTTGACGTAAACTTCGTATCTTCCAGCCTCCCACTTAGCAGTTTCTGAGCCTGGTATTGTTACTTCAAAGTTTCCAGCGGTGGCGAGCTTAGCCTCACCGCTGAACACTGTTTGTCCCTTCTCGTCCTTCACTTCAACAAAGACGAATCCCTTGTCAGCAGGCTTTGTACCGGTCTCTGGATACTCTTCAACTAAGTTGGCCTTAACTGCAACTTTCAAGTCATCGCCAGTGAATATTCTGGTTGGGACTTCAAGTCCGGCGAGTTCGAGCTTTGCGAGTATTAATCTCTGCTTCCAGTAGTCAAGGTCGAATGGGTATGTTGGGTCTCTGAATGCCCTCAACTCGAGGAAAATCTTATCTGGATCATAGCTCTCAATGTAGAATGGTCCGTTGCTTATTACAGCGTGTCCCTTGCTGTTGATCCAGTCAATTATCTTGGTGTAGCCTTCGCTTGGGTCGCTTACATCATCGGCAATTGCGGATGGAACGGCATTCTTGGCCTTCAAGGCCTCAAGAACCTTCTTCAAGTCGGCAACGTGGTCCTTCACGAGAAGGTCGAGCTGTGCAACACCTTCTGCTTCCTCACTGAAGGAGTACTTCTGTGATGCGCCGTATTCTTCTCCCTTGGCGACGAGTTCGCTTTCTGCATAGAGGAGTTGCCATGGTTGTGAAGCCCAGAAGACATTTGAGCTTGCCATTACATCGTCAGCAACTGGGTGTGTTAGGTCAGTGTAAACAACGTAGGTGTCTTCGTCAACCCACTGGATACCTTTAATTTGCTTAAGGGTTTCTCCTATTGATCCTTCTATCTTGCTATCATAATATGGGTCGTTGTCGCCGTCCATGGTTGCCCACTCCCAGTTGAATGCGGCAGCGTACTTGATGTCGGCCATGGTCATTGGGTGACCATCATGCCAGTTGCCGAACTTACAGTCGTAGGTAATCTTTGCCTTTGCCTGTTCACCGGCGTGGGCAGCAACCCACTTGTCTTGGGCAGTGTCGTAAACTACAGCGTCATCTGGTACTGTGACTGGTCCTCTCTCAACTTTGTAGTCGCATCTGACTGGGATGTATGTTCCAGTTGCAAGGTCGGTGTAGATTGGGTAGTCATACACTACTCTCCAGATTGCTGAGCTGTAAACGTCGTCGATACCGCCGACTGGGTTGAATGCGCTCATGAAGAGTGCTCCTGTTGCTGAGAATTCGGCAACTCTTAGTACTTTGTCTGGGGTTTCTGCTGTGATTAGGCTCCATCTTGTCCATAATCCTGAAGAAACGTCTCTTGCGATTGCTTGGACTCTCTCCTTGTTAACTGTGAAGTACTCCAACTGCTCTGATGTGAACACTCTTACTGAATCCATTATAGCTAGACCCATCGACAATTTTTGTAAATCCCAGTATTGGTCAAGGTTACCTTCTTCAAGTACGTATTCTTTTCCATTATACTCGAGGTTGTTTAATACAAGAAGCTTAGTTACCTCTTCTATTGTCCAGTCATAGAGCTCTGCAAGTTTTTCTGGAGTGTTATAGTACTTTAAGTTTAAGTTTTCAATGGCACTTTCTGCACCTCCAATGTAATCAATAAACTCTTTTACAGTAGTTACTTTGGTTCCTTCCGGATATTGGGAAGTCTGACCATTGAATGGTATCCATCCATAGTACCATGCCGCGTTAAAGAATGCTGTAAAATCATCCGGCCACTTAACGTTGACTGTAGAAATCCAACCGGCTGTGTAAAGGTTCCATTCATAGTTCTTTGGATCTCCTGCATAGACAAGTCCACTAGCCTTCTTTCTATCCCAGAGGAGTCTGTCTACCTTTATGTTGAAGTACTTTTCTAATAGATCTGCTATATACAGGCCCTCATCTTTTCTTTCGTCTTCTATTCTGATAATGAACTTTACGGTTACTGGTTCCCCTTCAAAGTACCACCAAGTTTTTCCTTCTTCGTCCTGCTTGAGTTCCAATTTGTAGCCTTTGGCAGCAAGCTCCTCTGCAGCTTTTTTCATTGCGTTTTCGAAGATAGTCTTGGCTTTTTCAACATCTGCAGTTGCACTTAATCCTAATGCCTTATAAACCGGTTCAAAATACGCATTTGCACCAGTGCTTGGCCTAATCGAACCAAACATTGGCGCTCCACTACCTTGAAGAATGTTCTGAACTAAGTATTGCCTGCTTATGAGGAAGTTTAATGCAAACCTAGCTTCTCTCATAGCGAATGGGTTGAAGTATTTCTTTTCGCCTACTGTAACTAAATATGGACTGTCTGGGTCGTGATATATGTTTATTGTGATTTCCCAGTATCCACTTGCACTTTTAATTAGTTCAAGCTTGTCTAGAATATCTTGGGGCAGATCTTTAAAGGTAGCTCCACCTACTGAGTGCAAAAAGATGTCTAAGTCTCCTTTTGCAACGTCTGTGATTGCTGCTTCTTGGTTTGTTCTAGCAGTTATATAAATAACGTCAGCTGCTGGGCCTTTTTGTGCTGCAGCTAGTGGGCTTAGTGCCATAACAAAAACAAACAACAATGCCAAAATTCCAGACCTCTTCATATATTTCGGCCTCCTTCATTTTTTCTTCAATATTGCATGCCTTAGTGTATAATGGCATAAGAATATACATCAAAAGACCTATTTAAGAGTTACGTTTCTGTAAAACTTAGGCTCAGAATAAAAGGAGGTAATCCTCCCTGATCCCCGATAGAATCTCCACCTAATACTTTGACAGCTTTGTGATGCAAATAGAACCCCTATATATAGTTCATAAGATATTAAGCTGTTATTTTATTTGAAAACATAGAAGAAAACTGTAGAAATCTGAAAAAAGCGTTTTATCAAAGTTTAACCATCATAAACTTTCCTTCTTCCGTTACTTTATTTGAATTGATGACAGATAGCACAAGAAGATTGGGCACTAAATTGACAAAAATGAATTATTTTTGGAATTATTTGGCATTTTGATAGACAAATGGCCAAAAATTTAATCAACAATAAATCCTGCTTAAAGATGGTGATACCCATGAGGAGGGAGTGGGAAACCAATCGGTAGGAAAAATAGAATGAACTATTCTGAAATTGAGATTCTGGGTGAAATTTTAAGAGAAGGTATATATTGGGCCTATATGGGCCGGCCGTTTGAAGTTTTGCCGTTTCTGAGGGGCAAACTTTTGACCAAGATAAAGAGTTCCAATGGAAGCTATAAAGACAAAGAGATGGAACTTGAAAGAGCACTAAAAGAACTTGAAATGCTTTACAAGCAGATCAGTGTCTCAGAGAATGTGGATGAAAAGCAAATAAGAGAAGTGTTAGCATACAAACAGAAATTTGTGCAGTTTTTGGCTTTTGAGGAAGATTTATAAGCTCCCCACTTTTATTTTTGTTAGGGATGATGAGGGAGATTTCGACAGAAAGATGAAGAGACTCGCATGGTCTGACCCTCTCGAAAGTTTTATAAATAGACTCCCTTTATTGCGTTAAGAGTCACGATAACCAAAAACCTCATTTCTAAGGAGGTGGTTTGAAATGGCCGAAACAATCCCCGTGTGTACATCATGTGGAAAGGAGATAACACCAAGAGAGCACGCTACCCACTTTATATGCCCGAACTGTGGGGAAGAAGTTATATGGAGATGTGAAAGCTGTCGTGTCCTTGGGGTAACCTACAAGTGCCCCAAATGTGGATGGGAAGGACCTTGAGGTGAAGAAAATGAGCGACTTTAATTTGGTAGGAGTTATTAAGGTTATGCCAACCGATCCAGATGTAAACCTCGATGAATTAGAAGCAGCCATCAGAAAGACACTCGAGGAGAAATTTGGGGGCAAATATGGAATCTCTAAGATTGAAAGGCAGCCAATTGCATTTGGGCTAGTTGCACTTAAAGTCTACGTGCTTGGAAAAGATGCTGAAGGATATTCCTTTGATGAGGTTGCAGAAGCATTTGCCCAACTTGAAAACGTTGAAAGTGCAGAAGTTGAGACAGTTTCTAGATTTTGATAGCCTTATTTTTTATTTTGAGAAAAATTTTAAAAGTTTGAGCAGCCTTTCTGGCCCATCGCTGTGAACGGCGAGGCTTTCGGAAGAAAAATGTAAAATTCTACCTGGCTGATACTGTTAGGATAACTGGGGCATCACCTCCTGAAGCCATTCAGTAACATCACCAGGCGGATCACCAAAACTAGAATGAATTCTG